>CAMDCC010000100.1 GCA_945889545.1 Bifidobacterium breve
GTCGCGCAGATTCGTGCCGCGATCGAGCCGCTAGCCGACGACACGGTCACGATCATCGTGAGCGATCACTCGATGGAGCCGGTCACGGTCGACGAGCCCGTCGACATCAACGACGCCGTGAGCAACATCGGTCTCGCGTGGTTCCCCGAGGGCACCGCCGCGCTCGTCTACGGGGAGCACCCCGACGCCGACCGCGTGCTCGCCGACGTTCCGGGCGTCGCGGGGATGCTCCAGCTCGGACCGGGGTTGCGTATCGCGTGGGCCGACCCCGGGCGCTGGATGTGCTTCCACGGCATCGACAGCGAACCGGGCAGCCACGGCAGCCCGCGCACCGCACACCAGCTCGCGGCCGTCGTCGGCACGCATCCCGCCGTTCGCAACCTCGACACCCAACTCCAAGCCCGAATGCAAGCCCAAAGCTTCGACGCCAGACAGTGGGCCCCAACAATCGCCACCCTGCTGGGTCTCAACGCAAGTTTTGGCGTCAGTTGACCTGAATTATTCGGGTCAACTGACGCCAAAAACCGATCTTGGCCGAAGTTCAGACGCCGAGTCGGTCTTCGAGGATGGCGACGGTGTCGAGGTCTTCGATGGCGGCGGTGGCACGGCGCATGCCGCCTTGGCCGACCTTGGCTGCTTGCCAGCGGTTGCCGACGGCGGCCGTCGACGTGGCCGACACCCACGAGTACACGGCGTACAGGCGGTACTGCTCCCACGCGGTGTCGGCGTCGAGCGACACGCCCAGCGTGGCAAGCGTCGCGAGGTAGCGCGCGACCCAGTCGCGTTCGTGCTCACGACGGATCTCGGCCGGAATCGAGTTACACAGCACGTACGACACGTCGCGCATGCCGGTACGGCGATCGAGCATCGCCCAGTCGAGGAAGCCGACACGGTCGCGACCCGCGTCGTCGGTTTCGATGAACAGGTTCCCGAGGTGCGGATCGCCGTGGATGAGCGTGGGCGTGCCTTCGTCGAGCGTCGCTTCCATGATGCGGGCCGTGTTCGCTACGTAGAGCTCGGCGAGGCGGCGGAACGTCGGCCCCATCTCGTCGCCGAACTGCTCGAGCGCCATCCCGATGTATCCGCCACCGCTGCCCTTCGGCACGTTGCGCCCGGTGCGTCCGCCGTTCGTGACCCAGACCAAGTCGCCGCCATCCTGCAGGCGCGAGCTGTCCCAATACGGCGCGTGCAGCGCTGCGAGCTCTTCGACAAGCGAGCCCCCCCATTCGGCAACGTCGTCGTCGCCGGGACGCGGAAAGCGGCAATTGTCGGCCGTGAGGTCTTCGATGACCATCACGTAGCGGTTGTCGTCGTCGACAGCCGAGTAGTGCACACCGGGAATGCGCAGCGTGATCTCCTTCGCGAGGTCGCGATAGAAGAGCGCTTCGGCTACGCCGAGGCCGGCCGCACTGACGAACGCTCGCTGCTGCTCGTCGAACGGCGGGAGCTTCACGAACACCGACGTTGGGGAGCCACCCTCGTCAGATGCGTAGGTCACACCAACGCGGGCTCGGCCCGTGGTTCCGGAGTGGCGATCCAGCACCTCGACGCCGGTCACTTCGACGCCGAGCACCGCGCCCAGCCACTCGGGCGTGACGTCCGAAACTTCGACGGGTAGGGGAACTTCGACCGGGATCACGGGTTGCGACATTAGGGCAGCGTACGCGTCGGTCAGTCCCCGACGGGTGGGATCGACTCGAGGAACTCGATGCGCTTGGCAATGAACGCCCGATTGCGCTCGACCTCGGACTCGAACCTTTCTGGATCGACAAGGTCGCGCGTCTTGTTCGCGTCGAGGATCACCAAGCTGTACTCGTCGAGCAGCTCGTTGGCCCGGCCGGAGGTGAGCATGGTCTTGAAGAGCTCTCGATAGGTCTCGTCGTAGAGCGCGCGAAACTTTGGCGTCGCGAAGAAGTGCGTCACGAGGATCTTCTCCTCGCCGATGGCTTCGCCCGGGATCAGCTCCTCAAGTCCAGGGATGTTTTTGGGAATGCCGGATCCGTCCTCGTAGTACGGGCGGTAGTTCCCCCCGCCGAGGCCCAATCGAGCGAACGCGAGGTTCTGATCCCACGACGCGAACGACATGCGTCGGGTCTTGGGGTCGTACAGCAGGTAATAGTTGTTGCCGGTTCCTGCGAACGAGTCGGAGTCCCACAAGATGTTGTGGAACGCGAGGTACCGCGCGAACTCGTCGATATCGAGAAGCTTCGGGAGCTGCGCCTCGAACTGCTCGTCGGTCGCCGTCTCCACGAACTTCAAGAAATCGATCATCGGCTTGGGACCGATGTCGACCGTCTCGGATTGCTGGTTGAACACCTTCACATACAACGCCGGATCGGCACCCACGTAGTGGAACTTGGCGCCGACGATCGCCTTGTAGAGCGCAGGTTGCTGCGCCCCCGGGACCATCCGGTCGGCCCAGTAGTCATCGGGATGCTCGATCGCAATGTAGAAGCCCTCGGGTGAGCCGTTGAAGCTCATCCCCGTCGTCGTAGCCCGCAAAAACGGCTGACCCGATTCCTTCGTCAACTGGTTTGCAACGAGCTCGGTCGTCTGGGAGACGTCGCCGCCGAAGCCACCGCCTGCGGTTCGCAACGCCAACTCGTTCACACCCTGATAGCGCTGCCCGGCAAGGAACTCGTCGAACCGCAAGAGGAACGGCATCTTGTGCGGCTCCTCGCTGGTCAGCGTGCCGAGCGACGCCGCGATCCCACCCGGAGGATTCGGTCCGCTGTTGCGCAGCCCGATCAGCGTCGAGTTCCCCTTGAGCCGCACGCCAACACGGTTGATCTGCTTCCCGTCGATCACGACCGTCGCCGGGTGCCAGGTCTTGATCCCATCGACCTGGTAGTCGCTGATCATCGCGTCGTAGCCGGTCGTCGCCATCGTGATGGTGATCGTGTGGACCATCGACGGGTCGAAGGCGTCGACCGTGTTTTTGACGTTGTGGCCCGGCAATCCGTTTGCTTCGGCGATCGCCTTCTTCTTCTCGACCCCATCGGCCTTGGTCTGCGCCGCGAGCGACTTGCTCGACGTGTACGGGATGACCGCATCGGTCCCCATGAGGACCATCATCGCCACAGTGAACCCACCGAGGGCAGCGAAGAGCCACCAGTTGCGCCGCCATGCGAGATGGCGGCTACGACTTACCACGCGCAGAGTCCTGAAGGTCCGTAGTACTTAAGGTCGGCAGCTCTAGAGGTTCAGAGCTCTAAAGGTCGGTGGTGTCGTAACCAGTGATGAGGCTCACGCGTTCGTTGCCCGACCGTTCACGCACCGCGTTGATGAACTCCTGGCGTTGCGCTTCCTTCTTGATCACCACGCTGTAGATCAGCTCGGTGAGCGTGCCCGACCGCACCGTGTCGATGCTGATGAGGTCGGACTCCTTCGTGTACTTGAGGAAAAGATCGTCGAACATGTTGTCGATGTGAGCGTCGTTTGCCACCTGGATCTTGAGGATCTGGCTCACGTTGTGGAGCGCGAAGAAGTTGAACTTGACCATAATGAGGATCACGAGACAGATGGATGTGGCGGCGACGGCCGCGAGCACGTAGAAGCGCGTCCCGGCGGCGATGCCGATGATCATCGTGAAGAAGACGAAACCGACGTCGCGGGTCTCCTTCACTGCGTTCCGGAACCGGACAACCGAGAGCGCACCCACAAGGGAGAAGGCTCGGGCCAGGTTCGACCCGATGACGAGCATCACGACCGACACGACCATCGCGAGGATCACCAGCGTCTGGACGAAGCTCTGGCTGTACGACACACCCTTGTGCGTCGCGCGGTAGGTGTATGCGATGAGCATGCCCAGCACGAAACTTGAAACCAGCGTCAGGAAGATGTCGCCGACCGCGAAGTTCCCCGAGAGGTCCTTGAAGTCGAAGAGGTCGCCCGACTGTCCGAAGAAACTGCCCATGTGTGATTGCTCCCCTGAGTGTGAGTGTGATCAGTCGGCGACGAGCACCGACTGCGATTGCGTGTCGTGTTGGCCATAGCCAGCAGCATCGAGGCTCGAGCAGTACTTGCTCATGCGCGTGAGGTGGAGGTTGTTGCGGGCGACGAGGTGTGTGAGCCAATAGGGCACCCGGTCGTTGGCTTTGATCTCGAGGACCGCGTACTGCATCGGGAACATGTGCCGGCCTCGATGCTTGGAGTCGAGCGCCAGATCGTGGGTTCGGTACCGGAGGTCGAAGTCGATTGTCAGTCGCAGTCCGGGGTCGTACTCACCGCCCATCCACGGTTCGCGCTGATACGTGGTGATGCATGCAGGTTCGAGGTTGTGCCGGACGACGAGTGAGTACGCCTCGTGCACGACAGCCTCATCGCGTGCTTCATGGTCCGGGATGGTCGACTCGTCGCAGAGCGAAACCGCGTCGGCGTAGGTCAGCACCGCACGCCGCTTCTGGGTGACGCGATCGACCCGCTGCTTGATCTCCACGAAGACCGGGACGTCGTCGGTGAGCGCGGCCTGATGCTCGTAATGGCGGATCCGGAGCTTGCGGCGAAAGCGGAGCCCGTCGAGCTTGGCCCAGAAGCAATCGCGACCGGGCGTGTCGTAGTAGAGGCTTGTCAACGTGTAGCGACCGTCGTCGGAAGCGTACGGATCGCGCACCATGTAGGCCGCGATCTCGCCGCGCAGGCGGTCGACGTCTCGTGTCGTCACGATGTACTTCAACTCGAAGCGGTTGAAGGTGCGGATCGCGTCGATCGGCACCTCCAACCTCCCCCCGGTGGTGACGATGCACTTGTGAACCGCGGAGGTTACCGGATGGTGAACGAGCGCATACGCCGTCGGCGCGGTTTCTTGCACGGCGCTTCCTCCGCGCGTGTTCGGCCCCCTGCGCGAGACTTCCCCACCGCCTAGTCCTGCCGCCCTAGTCCTGGAGAAGACATGAAACGCCAGAGATTCGCCGCCGGCCTCCTCGCAGCCCTGACACTCGTTGGGTTCGCGCATGTCCCTGCCGGAGCGGCAGCACCCGTCAAGAAGAAGGGGGTCGCCCCACTTCGGGTGCTTGTCACCAACGACGACGGCGTCGAGGGCGAAGGGATCGATGTGCTCGTGGAGGCGTTGCTCAACGAGCCGAAGCTCAAGATCACGGTCGTCGCACCGGCCGAGAACCAGAGTGGCGCGAGCGACAAGACCAGCCCCGGGCCGCTCGTCGCCACCGAAACCACTCTCCTGAGCGGGTACGAGGCGACCGCAGTCCAAGGCTTCCCGGCTGACAGCGTGCTCTATGCACTTGACGAGCTCGGACTGAAGCCACATGTCGTCCTCTCCGGCATCAACTGGGGCCAGAACCTGGGTGCCGGCGTGCCCGAGTCGGGCACCATCGGCGCGGCACGGACCGCAGTTCGCCGAGGGATCCCCGCGCTCGCCATCAGCCAGGGACTCGGCGAGCCGCCTGACTACGCGACGGGAGCCGACCAGGCGATCAAGTGGTTGCGCGAGCACCGCAAGGCGCTCGCCAAGGCGAGAGGCCGCGGCGCCACCACCGCGGCCGAGTTCAACGTGCCGACCTGCATCAACGGCGCAGTGCGAGGCGTGCTGGAGGATCTCCCCATCTCCACCGGGAGGTCCGCGGTCGGTGAGAACGATGTGCATTGCGACTCGACGTTGACCGATCCCGCCGACGACATCGAAGCGTTCAACAACGGGTTCGTCACTTTGAATCACGTACCCGCGGGCTGAGCCGCGCGGACGGACTGGAGGATCACGATGGCAGCCAAGACCAAGGTGGAGTACAAGGTCGTCTCGACCGACGGGCACGCGTTGGAGTCGCCCGACATGTGGGAGAAGTACCTCCCGAAGAAGTTCCACGACATCATGCCCAAGCTCGTGAAGGACCCCAAGGGCGGCGACGCCTGGGAGCTCGTACCGGGCGCGCCGCCGATGGCGATCGGGCTCGTCACCAACGCCGGTGAGTTCGGCAAGCGGTACGAAGACCTCGAGTGGTACGGCTCGTCGTACGACAACATCCGGGCCGGGGCGTTCGACGGCAAGGCCCGCCTCGAGGAGCAAGACATCGACGGCGTCGACGCCGAGGTGCTCTACCCGTCGCAGCGCACGATGAACACGTTCATGGGCCAACCCGACGACGAGTACCACCTCGCCGGGGTCGATGCGTACAACCAGTGGATGCACGACGAGTTCATGGCCAACGACCCGGCGCGACTCATCGGGCTGTACCAGACGCCGTGCGTCGACGTCGCCACCTCAGTCGCGAAGCTGCACGAGGCCAAGAAGCTCGGGTACCACGGGATGATCCTGTCGGCCTGGCCGTCGGGGAACCCCGAGGTCTCCGACGACGACGACCCGTACTGGGCTGCGGCCGAGGAAGAGCAGATGCCGATCCACATCCATGTGGGCTTCGGACTCGCCGGGGGTCGCCAGAAGGGCGAGGCGCGCTCGGCCGACGGCACGCGCGTGCCCGAGTTCCTGAACCGCCTTCCCAACATGCAGACGATGGGCGGCGCGGTCGCGGGCGCGTCGGAATGGATGTCGAAGCTCATCTACTCCGAGATGTTCGACCGGTTCCCAGGGCTCCAGATGGTCGCGGCCGAGGTGGGCGCCGGATGGGTGCCGAACTTCCTCGAGCACATGGACGATCACTATTGGCGCAACCGCACGTGGACCGCGTCGGGCTTGAAGATGCTCCCGAGTGAGTACTTCCGCCGGAACTGGAAGGTCACGTTCATCCGTGAACCGTTCGCGGTCGCCGTGCGCCACTGGATCGGCATCGACAACATGATGTGGTCCAACGACTACCCGCACCACCGTCACGACTGGCCATACAGCCGACGCATCATCGAAGAGTCGATGGGCGGCGTGCCCGAAGCCGAGAAGTACAAGATGATCTGCGGCAACGCTGTCGAGCTGTACCACCTCGACGCCCAGTGATCGACGCCCAGTGAAGGCACTGCGGTGCAACGCGTATGGACCCGTGGACGGTGACGGCCTGGTGGTCGAGGACGTGCCGGCGCCGGTGCCCGGTGCGCTCGAAGTGCTGGTCGACATTCACGCGGCGGCAGTGAACTTCCCCGACGTGCTGTTGGTCCAGGACCTCTACCAGATCTCGGCACCAGTCCCATTCACACCGGGCAGCGAATTTGCCGGCGTCGTTCGGGAGGTCGGCGCGGAGGTGCACACCTTCGCTGTCGGCGACCGCGTGATGGGCACCGGGTTGATCGGCGCGTTCGCCGAGCAGATCGCCATGCCAGCCACGTCGATCACCAAGATTCCCGACGGCGTCGACTTTCGAGCCGCCGCCGCGTTCGGTGTCGTGTACTTCACCGCGTACCACTCGCTGCGCAGCGTCGCCGACGTGCAACCCGGCGAGTGGGTGGCCGTGCTCGGCGCGGCCGGTGGCGTCGGACTCGCGTGCGTCGAGGTGGCCCAGCTCTTGGGCGCGAAGGTGCTCGCGGCCGCGTCGTCCGACGCCAAGCTCGATGTGTGTCGCGAACGAGGGGCCGCGGCGGTCGTGAACTACGCGACCGAGGATCTCAAGGTTCGCCTCAAGGAGCTCACCGAAGGTGGTGCCCACGTGGTCATCGACCCGGTGGGCGGCCCGTACGCGGAGCAAGCGCTGCGATCGACTCGCTTCGGTGGCCGGTTCGTGACCGTCGGGTTCGCGTCGGGCGAGATCCCGCGCATCCCGCTCAACCTCGTGCTGCTCAAGGGCATGGTCATCATGGGCTTCGAGTTCCTCAGCTTCGCTACCCACGCACCCGAAGCCGCCCGGCGAGATCGCGTCGAGCTGCTCGCCCATCTCGAGAACGGAAACATCCAGCCCCACGTCTCGAACTCGTATCCCCTCGAGCAGGCCGCCGCCGCGCTCCGCGAGGTCGCAGAACGCCGCGCCACTGGGAAGGTCCTGGTCGAGCCCGGAGCCTGAGCCCCACGCTGGGTATACCGAACGTGTGTTCGATACACTCGGCCCCATGGCCGCAGTCCAACGAACGCTGCTCGGGGGCGACGAACCCCGCATCGATGGCGCCGTCCGGTTCGAGCGCACCGACCTCGGCGCCGGGTCGTGGGTCGAGATCGCGCGGAGCTGGTTGCACGGGGCCGACACGCTGCTCGACGCGCTGGCCGACGGCGTCGACTGGCAGTGCGGGCGGCGCTGGATGTACGACCGCATGGTCGACGATCCCCGGCTCTCGCGTCTGTACCGCCGCGACGACCCGGTGCCGCATCCGTCCTTTGCCACGATCCGTACCGAGCTCGTCGATCGATACGCCGTCGCCTTCGGCGGCTTCGGGCTCAACTACTACCGCGACGGGCGCGACAGCGTGGCCTTCCACCGCGATCGCGAGCTGCGACGCCTCGACGACACGCTGATCGCCATCGTCACCCTCGGCGCGACGCGTCCGTTCCACCTGCGACCGCTCGGCGGCGGACGCTCGGTCGACCTACGCCCCGGCTCCGGCGACCTGCTCGTGATGGGCGGGCGGTGTCAGACCGCCTGGGAGCACGCGGTGCCCAAGACAGCGAGCGCGGGACCGCGCATCAGCGTGACCCTGCGCTGGGCGTCGAATCCTCCTGCCGCCTAGGTTGTGGCCTCCATTTGGAGGGTGCGACATGACGGCGCCAACAAACATCGACCTGCATGGCAAGACGGCACTCGTGACCGGCGCCTCGAAAGGCATCGGGTTCGCGATTGCCGATGCGTACGCGGTCGCGGGTGCGAACGTGATGCTCTCGTCGCGCAAGCAGGAGGCACTCTACGAGGCGGCCGGCACGATCTCCGGGCCTGGCGAGGTCGCCACCTTCGCCGCGAACGCCGGTGAACCGGACCAAGCCGCAGCGTGTGTAGCGGCAACCGTTGATCGTTTCGGATCGCTCGACATCCTCGTGAACAATGCGGCCACGAACACGCACCTCGGTCCTGCCATCGAGATCGACCTGCCCAGGTTCGACAAGAACTTCCAGGTCAACGTGCGTGGGGCATTCGTTTGGATCCAAGAAGCGTGGCGAGCCGCCATGCAAGAACGTGGCGGATCGGTGATCAACGTCGTGTCGATCGGAGGGTTGCGGCACGACTCGGGGATCGGGATCTACAACGTGACGAAGGCTGCGCTCATCCACCTCACCAAGGTGCTCGCCGCCGAGCTCGCTCCCGGCGTGCGCGTGAACGCCATTGCTCCCGGCCTCGTGAAGACCGACTTCGCCCGCGCGCTCTGGGAGCCGGCTGAAGACGCGGTCTCTGCCACCATGCCGCTCAAGCGGCTGGGCGAACCCGACGACATCGCCGCCGCCGCGCTCTTCCTTGCGAGCGATCTGGCGTCGTGGATCACCGGCGAGACACTCGTCGTCGACGGCGGC
>CAMDCC010000101.1 GCA_945889545.1 Bifidobacterium breve
AGCTGACCATGCCGCCGAAGTCGCGCATCTGACGCTGGGCAGCGTCGTGGCCGGGATGCGTGGCGAGGCCCGGATACAGCACGTCCGCCACGCCGGCGTGCGCTTCGAGCATGGCAACCACCGCGCGAGCGTTCTCGCAGTGGCGATCCATACGGACGGCCAACGTCTTGATCCCCCGCAGCACGAGGTAGCAGTCGAACGGTGACGGAACGGCACCGACCGCGTTTTGGAGGTACGCGATCTTCGCGGCGAGGTCGTTGTCGTTCAGCACGACCGCTCCACCGACGACGTCGGAATGACCACCCAGGTACTTGGTGCTCGAGTGCACGACCGCGTCGGCGCCGAACGCCAGCGGCTGCTGGAGGTACGGCGTGGCAAAGGTGTTGTCGACCACCACCAGCGCGCCGCGCTCGTGCGCGGCCGCAGCAACCGCGGCAATGTCGACGCAGGTGAGCATGGGGTTGGTCGGCGTCTCGACCCACACCACCCGAGTGCGTTCCGGCAACGACTGCGCAAGCGAGGCGGGGTCAGCCAGATCGACCGCGCTCCACTCCACGCCTGTAGGTGCGAGCACCTGCGACACGAGTCGGTACGTACCGCCGTACGCATCGGTCGGGATGACCACGTGATCGCCAGGTACGACGAGTGCGCGTAGCACCGCGTCTTCGGCGGCCATGCCGCTAGCGAAGGCGAGCCCGTGCGCGCCACCCTCCAACGACGCGATGCATTCCTCGAGCGCCTGCCGTGTCGGGCTCCCGGTGCGCCCGTACTCGAAGCCGGCGTGCTCACCCACGGCCGACTGCTGGAATGTGGTGGCCAAGCTGATCGGTGTGACGACCGCACCCGTGCGCGGATCAGCCGGTTGCCCCGCGTGGATCGCCCTGGTCTCGAAACCCGGATCGAAACCAGGATCGAAACCCGGATCGAAACCAGGATCGAAACCTGCCTCTTCTTCGGACGCGCTCATCCGGGGGACCGTTCCGCGAGGAAGCTCAACACGTCTTGGGTGGTGAGCACTCCGATCGGGTGACCGCCGTCGAGCACGAGCACGCCGGCCGCGCGATCGAGGTACTCGACGAGCACGGTGACGGGCTCACCGATCCCGACCATCGGCAACGTCGGCTCCATGACGTCACGAACCGGCCGGTCGAGCACGGCCGGATCGTGAAACGCCTTGTCCATGAGCTGGAGCTCGGTGAGCGTGCCGCTCACCTCCTTGGCTGCGAGCGGGAGCTCGGTTGCAACGCTCACGATCACTTGCGATACACCGAGGTCGCGCATGAGGCCGAACGCGCGTCGCGCCGGCTCGTCGGGCGTGATGAGCACAAGATCGGGCATCGACCGATCGGCTGCGCCGTGCTTCGCCGCGAGCACGTCGGCGGCAACCGGTCCGTCGGCGCGCAGGAACCCGAACCGCATCATCCACTCGTCGTTGAAGATCTTCGAGATGTAGCCGCGTCCGGAGTCGGGAAGCAGCACGACCACGAGATCGTCGGGGCCGAGGTCGGCGCCGACCACCAGCGCGGCGTGTACCGCAGTGCCGCCCGAACCACCAATGAGCAATCCCTCTTCGTGGGTGACGCGGCGCGCCGCGGCGAACGACTCGGCGTCGCTCACCATCACGGTTCGGTCAACCACCGTCGGGTCGTACGTGGGCGGCCAGAAGTCTTCGCCGACCCCTTCGACGAGGTACGGGCGACCAGTGCCACCCGAGAACACGGAACCTTCTGGATCGGCGCCGATGATCTGCACGTCGGGGTTGTGCGCCTTCAAGTACCGAGCGACGCCGGTGATCGTGCCGCCCGTCCCGACGCCGGCCACGAAGTGCGTGATGCGCCCGGCAGTCTGCGCCCAGATCTCGGGACCGGTGCTGCGTTCGTGCTCATCGGGGTTCGCCGCGTTGTAGTACTGGTTCGGACGGAACGCGCCCGGGATCTCGTTCGTGAGGCGATCGGCGACTGAGTAGTACGAGTCGGGATGCTCGGGCGGCACGGCGGTCGGGCATACCACCACCTCGGCGCCGTACGCGCGCAGCAGCGCGACCTTCTCGTCGCTCATCTTGTCGGACATCACGAACACGCAGCGATACCCGCGTTGCGCCGCCACGATGGCCAGGCCCACGCCGGTGTTGCCCGAGGTGGGCTCGACGATCGTGCCGCCGGGCAGCAACAACCCCTCACGCTCGGCCGCGTCGATCATCGCGATCGCCGGGCGATCCTTGACGCTGCCCCCGGGGTTCAACATCTCGACCTTGGCCACCAGGTCGCATTCGAGGTTGCGCCCCACTCGTCCGAGGCGCACCAGCGGCGTGTTGCCCACGAGATCGAGCAGCGAGTTCGCGATCTCGAGCGTTGCCTGTTCGGGCCCAGATTCGGGCCCAGATTCGGGTCCAGATTCGGGTCCAGATTCGGGTTCGGGGTCAGGAGCCACGAGGTCACGGTACATTCGGATCCGTGGAACCGCGACCCAGCATGGTGGTGTTCGACTGTATGGAGCCCGAGCAGCTCGCCGAGTTCTGGCAGGTGCTGACCGGGGTGGAGATCGATTCGCGTGAGCCCGACTGGTGCTCGCTCCAGGCGCCCGACTCGGGCGGTATCGCCTTGGGCTTCCAGCGGGTCCCGGAAGCCCAGGTGGGCAAGAACCGTATGCACCTCGACTTCGACGTCGACGACCTGCCGAGCGCCATGGAACGAGCAGAGTCGCTTGGCGCGATCCGGCTCGGCGACGTCGTGATGGAGGACGACGGCGAGCACTTCCAGGTGATGGCGGATCCCGAAGGCAACGAGTTCTGCCTGATCCAGGTGACCCCCTAAATGCAGGTTCACGACTTCTCCGTCGATGTCAACGCGCCGCTCGAAGACGTGTGGGAGATGTTCTGGTACCGGGCCGACGATCGGCCCCAGCCGCGCGATGTGAAGACGCGCATCGACATCCTCCATCCCGGTGACGAGGTCGGTGAGGGCTTGGTGCGGCACTGCCACTTCCCGGTCCCCCGAGTGCTCGGGTCGGGTGGTGTCGGGCAGTCGTGGGAGTGGCTCACCGAGGTGAAGCAGTTCGAGTCGTGGCGATACGACGCGGTCGGCAAACCGTTGTGGTCACGCGCCACCGGCCACACGCGACTCGAGGATCTCGGCGACGGACGCACGCGGGTTCACTTCCGCGAGACGTACGAGACGTTCAACCCGTGGATGCGACGCCTTGGCCTCGAACGTTGGGTGCATCGCCGCATCTCGCGCGACAACGACACGATCCTCGCCGCGCTCGAGGGCGGTGTGCGCTGGCATCAGAAGCGCCGCGAACGCCAATAGCGACAGAGCGGATCGCTTCCCCAATGGCGCATATTCGCAACCGCGGCGTGCCATCGGTGGCCGTCACGCTAGACCTCGTCGCGAGTCCCGCTCGTGGGCCGACCGGAGCTATCCCGCGCTGCCGTCCTCGATCGCGGCTTCGGGCTCGTCCTCTTCGTCACCCTCGGTGAAGTCGGCGAGGTCGGTCACGATGCTCTCGACGTCGGACTGCGCCCGCGCGATCCGGGTCCGGCAGCTCGCGATGAGCTCGCTCGCCCGCCGCACTCGATCGGCCAGCACATCCACGTCGAGGTCGTCGCCCTCGAGCTCTTCGAGGATCTCCCCGAGCTCGGCCATCGCCTCGGCGTATCCCGGCTCGCTCTCGCTCATGCTTGCTCCACTCGACTGCGGACCGAACCGTCGGCCGTCTCGGTGACCAGCTCATCGCCACTCTTCACTCCGGCGACCGAGCGCACGACGGTGCCGGTGCCAGTACGGGTGATCGTGTACCCGCGCTCGAGCACTCGCCGCGGGTCGAGCGCCCGAAGACGATCGTCGGCCGCGTCCAGCCGCTGCGACGCCTGCCGCGTGCCACGCCGGCCGGCGTCGACCACCCGGCGATGACGCCCGTCGATGAGCCGCGCTTCCCGGTTGAGGGCAACGGGGACGCCGCGGTGCACACGCCGAGCCATCTCGTCGAGCTCGCGGCGCGCCATCGTGCACGCGCTCCGGGCCCGCGTCGACACTCGGTGCGCCAACCACGCGAGGCGACCTTCGTAGCCGTCGACCGTCTCCACGAGCAGCGTGGCCGCGGCCGTCGGCGTCTTGCAGCAGGTGTGCGCCACGTCGTCGGCCACTGTGCGGTCGATCTCGTGTCCGATCCCAGTGAGCACCGGCATCGGCATCTCCGTGATCGCCCGCGCCACGATCTCGGTGTCGAACGACGCGAGGTCGCTGCGCGCGCCACCACCGCGGACGATGACGACAACGTCGACGTCCAACGTCGCCAAACGGCGAAGCGCATATGCGAGGCGCCGCGGCGATCCCGAGCCCTGGACCCGCACGTCCGCGTGGACAACGCGAAAGGCGTGCTGACTCTCCTCGAGTCCGTGCATGAAGTCGCGATACGCCGCGCTCCCCCCGCTGGTGACGAGCCCGACTCGCAACGGGACGAGCGGCAGATCGAGCTCCCCGTTGCGCCGCAACACGCCTTCCTCAGCCAACATGCGCAGCACGCGCTCCCGGTCGGCTGCGAGCTTCCCAACCGTGAACACCGGATCGATGGCGTTCATCACGAGCTGGAGCCGCCCGCTCACCGGGTAGAAGTCGACGCGACCGGAGATACGGATCTCGACCCCATCGGTGACCTTCACCCCCGGCGTCTCCCGCAGCGTGCGGTTCACGGCCGCGCGCGCGTCCCGGAACAACACAACGGAGAGCACTGCGCGCAGTCGGTCGCGGTTGCCGTCCTTCTCGACCATTTCGAAATACGTATGGCCGTTCTTCGATTTCTTGAGGCCCTGGATCTCGCCCCGCACCCATACGGGGCGCGGAAACGCGCCACCGACCGCGCCGGCGATCGCCTGGTTCAGCCCCCCAACCGTGAACGTGGTGTCGCCGGCTTCCCCGTCGGTTTCGGCGACGAGTGGAAGGCGGTCGCTAGTCAAGGGCCGTCCGCGCCGCAGACCTTGAACCCGTACTTGCGAGCCAGCTTGTCGGCCTTGGCGAACGGATCGGCGCCGGTGAGCAACGCTCCTGGATCGTCAACGATGGCATCAAACGCCTTCTCGACCGCCTTGTAGATCTTCTTCACCTTCTTCTTCTCGCCCGAGGTGACCGGGAGCTGACGGAGCCCGTCGAGCTGCTGGCGGTTGATGGGGTCGATCGCGGTCACGTACGCGGCCATCTGCTCCGCCGTTGGCTGCTCGCCGTTCGCCACGTCGGCGAAGGCGGTCGCGGCGGACTCATCGCGCAGCTGATTGGCCTGCCGACAGATGTTGTCACCAGCCTTGATGTAGTCCTTCTTCGACAGTTCACCCTGGCTGGCCATCGCGGTGCCGGCAAAGGCCCCGATCACGAGCAGCCCGAGCACCGCGAACGTCGCCGCCGCACGCACTCGCGTCACTTGTTCAACTTCGGGAGCACGTGCTCACAATAGAGACGCAGGCTGTCCCAGCCGGCGTCGATCGGCATGCCGCCGACGAGCGGGTGCAGGTTGAGCGATCCGGTCGTGTTGCCGCGCTCGATCGCCTGATCGGGCGTGAGCACCTGGTACAGGCCCTCGGCGCGCAGCTCGTCGACCGTGGACGCGTACGAGTGCGCCGCCGATTGGATGTCGGACGTCTGCCACGAGTGATACGTGGTCGCCTCGTGCAAGAAATGCTGCCCGAGCTCGGCCCAGACCTTGTCGGGATCTTCAGCAACATGGATGCTCGCGAAGTCGCCGCCGGGATCCATGAAGAAGCCCTGCGTGCCTTGCTCCTTGCACTGCTCGTAGTAGTAGCCCTCGAGCCAGTCCGTGTGAGCCGCGGCCATCATCGGGAGACCGAACCGAGCCGCGCGTCGCGCCGCGGGCTTGCTCGTACCCCCCATCAGGACCATCGGGTGCGGCTGAGTGAAGGGTCGCGGCGTGACCCGCACCGTGGTGCCGCGAAATTCGAACGGCTCACCCGTCCATGCCTTGAGCAGCGTGTCGACGCACTCATCCATGAGCGCGCCCCGGTTCTTCCAGTCCTTGCCGTGCGCGGCGTATTCCTCGGGGCGGTAGCCGAGTCCGAGCACCGTGGTCAGCCTCCCGCCGCTGGCGAGGTCGAGGACGGCGATGTCTTCGGCGATCCGCAGCGGATCGTGCAGCGGAAGCAAGAGGGCGAAGATGCTGACGGTCAGCGTGGTGGTGGCGCCGAACACGAGACCGGCCATGACGAGCGGCGACGGCAACCAGCCGTTGTCGGCGCCGTGATGCTCTTCCAGCGTCAGGATGCCGACACCGTGCTCGTCGGCGTAGCGCGCCATCTCGACGAACGCCTGGTACCGCGCGCTCAGCTCGTTCGGCTCGAGGCCAGGCTGCACGCAGTTGAACCGGACCGTGCTCATGAACGCCATGTCACCTCTCCCCCTATCCCGCGGGGAGGATGATCGACTGGTACTCGGTGTACGCGTCGATGCCCTCCGGTCCGAGCTCGCGACCGATGCCCGACTGCTTGAACCCGCCAAACGGTGCATTGAAGTCGAGGATCATCGAAGAGTTGATCGCAACCACGCCGGTGCGCATCTGCGCCGCCACCGCGGCGCCGTGCTCGCCGTCGGCGGTCCACACCGAACCGCACAACCCGTAGTCGGAGTCGTTGGCGATCTTGATCGCTTGCGCCTCGTCGTCGTAGGGGATCACCGAGAGCACCGGGCCAAAGATCTCCTCACGAGCGATCTTCATGTCGTTGTGCACGTCGGCGAACACGGTGGGCTCGATGTACCAGCCCTTGTCGAGGTGCTCGGGCATCCCGTTGCCGCCGACCACGGCTCTCGCACCTTCGGACTTGCCGGCATCGAGGAACCCGATGACGCGCTCCTGCTGGCGCTTCGCCACGAGCGGCCCGATCTGCGTGGTCTCGTCGAGTGGGTCGCCCACCTTCAGCGCGCCCACTGCCGCGCCCAGCGCCTCGACCACTTCGTCGTAGCGCTTGCGACTCACAAGGACGCGGCTCTGCGCGCCGCACACCTGGCCGTTGTTCATCACACCCGACTGCACGAGGTTGCCGAGCGTGGCCTCGTCGAGGTTCGCGTCGTCGAGGACGATCGCGGCCGACTTGCCGCCAAGCTCGAGTGTGAGCCGCTTGAGCATCCCGCCGCACACCTCACCGATGTGCTGACCGACCGCAGTGGAGCCGGTGAAGCTGACCTTGTCGATCCCGGGATGACGCACGAGGTGTTCACCGGTCTCGCGTCCGGCCGCCACGATGTTGATGACGCCCGGCGGGAGGTCAGCCTCGATGATCGCGTCGGCAAGCAAGTACGCGTCGAGCGGCGTCTCCGGTGCCGGCTTCAGCACGATCGGACACCCGGCAGCCATCGCGGGGCCGAGCTTCAGCGCCATGATGAACAGCGGCACGTTCCACGGGATGATCCCGGCCGCAACACCGACCGGTGCACGCCGCACGAGCACGGGTGAGCCGAATGCGCCGGTACGTCGGTCTTCCCACGGGTAGCCGGTTGCGATGCCGGCGTAGGTGTCGAGCACCATCGTCGCCGAGAAGACCTGACCCATGATCGACCACTGCTTCGGCGAGCCGTTCTCCGACGAGATGATGTCGGCGATCTCGGCCGCACGCGACTGAAGCGCGCCGGACAGGCGCTTGATGCCTTCGGCGCGGTCGGCGGCGGTCATGCGGGGCCAGGGGCCCTCGTCGAATGCGAGACGGGCCGCGGCGACGGCGCGGTCGATGTCGACGGTCGACGCGTCGGGCACCGAGCCGATCACTTCCTCGGTGTGCGGTGAGATCACGTCGATCGCACCCTTACCGTCAGGTGCTACCCACTCGCCACCGATGAAGAGCTGTTCCCGCTTGTCCACGATCGCCTCCTGGCCACGTTGCCGTCGGCCCAGGAGATTAGTTGTTGCCCTTCTTCTTGGTGGTCGTGGTGGTGGCGGGAATCGTGATCGCCGGGGGCACCGCCGGGATCTTGAGCACCTGTCCCTTGAAGATGTTGTTGATGTCGGTCACTTCGGGGTTCGCGGCCGCGATCGCGGCGATCGTCACCCCGTAGCGACTCGCGATCTCCGCGAGGATCTCGTTCTCCTGCACGGTATGGGTGGCCTGGATTGCCACCGTGGTGACGGTGAGGATCGTGGTCGTGGTCGTCGCAGTGGGATTTGCGGACTCATCCCCGCCGCCCGCGGTGCATCGCCCGAGCAAGAGGGCGAACAGCACCACGACCACGCCACCCAACCACGCGGGCGGCACGGGCAGACCGGAGGCCCCGACGCGCCGGCGCGGGCGCCATGGATCGTGCACGGCCGAGCGTCGCTGGGGGCCGGCGGGTCGACCCCACCCTTCGTCGTAGCCCGGTTGCCGGGGTGCCCCCGGGCGCCCGCCACGACCGGCCGGCGGAATGTCCGCGCCGAGGCCCATCCATTCCGGCGGTTCGTCCGACCACCCGCCTCCACCCCTCGGACCACCTCCACCCCTCGGACCGGTCGCCACCACTTGATTGTGGGCGGTGCGGGGCGTCTCCACAAGGATCCCCACCCCGACTTTGCAAGCCCCCCTTTGGAAGCACCCTTTGGGAGCACCCTTTGGGAGCACCGGGGGTACCGTCAGGTCGATGACCACGATGGACGTGTACACACCCCGGTCGATCGTGCGCCGGTCGGTGCTCACGTTCGTGGGCATCGCCGGGGCGTGTGCTGGATTGTGCGTGCTGTTCCTGTCGATGCGCTCGATCATGGACATCGGCGGGGTGTGCGCCAGCGGGAACACGCCGTTCGAGCCGCGCGTGCAATGCCCCAGCGGGGTGCCCGGGTTGATGGTCGGCTCGATCTTCCTCGGCCTGCTCGCCCTGGGCGTCTACGCGGTCAGCGCCTTCGAGATCAACCTCACGCTGCTCGCCTGGCCCGCGTTGTTCATCTCGCTCGGGTTCAACTTCGCCGACTACGGCATCAACCCGCCCGACGGGTTCGGCGAGGGAGTATCGGTCGGCTGGATCGTGTGTGCCGTCGTGTTCTTCTTGATGGGCGGTGTGCCGCTCGTGCTGGGGATCGCGGCCGTCATGCGCGGCCATGAATCACGCGTCAAGACAAGCAATTTGCGCACGTACGCGATCGTGCTCCAACTCGCGGGCATCGCCGCGGGCATCTACTTCGGCATGCAGCTCTTCGAGTGGGTCACCGGCTCCAAGGTCTCCCTCGGCTTCCGCTGAGCTCAGGCGAGGTGGGTCTTCGGGAATGACTCGATGGCGCCGCGGCGGAGCTCTTCGACTGCCGGCACGGG
>CAMDCC010000102.1 GCA_945889545.1 Bifidobacterium breve
CAACCAACCTGATCAACCAACCTGATCAACCAACCTGATCAACCAACCTGATCAACCAACCTGATCAACCAATAGTGTTCTTGGTGGCTACCGCTTCTCCTCGATGGACGAGAGGCCCGGGACCGTCGCGTGCTGCACGAGTCGCTTGAAGGCTTTGGCCTTCCCGCGCAGCGTGGCGTCCCAGAAGTCGAGCGTGATCTGCTCGGCGATCGCGTCGTACGGCGTGATGTCGTCTTCCCATTGCGACGCGTGCGACGCCCCGTGCAACGTCACGAACCAAACGGGTGCCTTGGCATCAGCGAACACGCGCTGAGCCGAGGTGTACGGGATCGCCGGGTCGCTGTCGGAGTGTGCAATGAGCAGCGGCACGTGGTCGTCGAGCTCGGCGTCCTGGAGGAAGCCGTCGAATACCGCAGCAGCCTTGATGCGATCATCCCGACAGCAGTCGCCGTAGACCAACTGGTACGTCGTGAGACCACCGAGTGACAGCCCGCTGGCACCGATCTGCTTCGTGTCGATAGCACGAAAGAGGCGACTTCCTCGCTGCTTGGCGAGCGCGAGCACTTCGTCGAGCACGTACGACATGTCGCCAGCCTGGTTGCCGGTGTCGTCCGCGTGGCCGTCCGCGTTCGCGACATGGCTGTTGGTCAACGGAAATGCAGGCGCCGCGACCGCGTAGCCAGCGGCGGCCCAGCGTGAAAGGAGCTTCGTGAACTTCTCCGGGTGCCCGTCGATCCCGTGCGCGAAGACGATCAGCGGGAAGGGGCCCTTACCTCTCGGGCGGTAGATGGTGGTGACCAGTGTGCGGTTCGGCGCGTCGAGCTCGGATTCGGGCGCGTCGGTCGCCCTGGACTCGTCCACGAACGTCTCGTCCCAGGTTGTGAACTTCGGCTTCGCCCCAGCCACGGTCGATCCGCCCGGCGCAGCGGGAACCGAGATCATCAACGGCGTCGCGCCCGCAACCGCACCTATGAACGCACGCCTCATCTGTTCTCCTTCACGGTCCGCTGTTGGTGAGCGGTTGCGAACGCCCGCAGCTCGCGGCCACGTCGGTGCCGGGTGGCAACCCACAGGAGAACTCGAGATCACCCATGTCTATGCTCCGTCCGCCATCAGCCAACTGTCGCATGATGGGACCACCGATGCCCACGGGCTCATGACGGAGGCCATTGGGCCCGACAGTGGGCCGGTCGAGTCCGGCGTTTCCGGTGAGATCTGGTCACGCGGCCCGGACCTCTGCATGGGCTACACCGACCGGGTCCTCAAGACTTCCCGCGCACCGCGTCAGGCAAGATCCGCAAGGTCGACCTCCGTCGGAACGCCGCAGACGGGAAGCCCTAGTTCGTCACGCAGGATTCGGTGTGGTCCAGCGGACACCGGGGAAACGGCCGAAGTCACTGTCGTAGGTGACGATCTCCGCGTCGTACTCAACTCCGAGCGCGGCGAGGTGCGCGTCGTTCGCCAGGTTCCCGCCGGTGCCGACGGTCATCAGCAAGCCGGACAGCACGTCAATGTGGCGCGACGTCGGCTCCACGACGACGCTCGGGCGCTGCTCGAGCCACGCCCGCACGACGGAGACCGCATCGGCCACGGGCAGCGGCTGGGGGAACAGCCCGACCTTGGTCGTGAGCCGAAGGAACGCCAGCACGACCACCCAGGCGAAGCCGACGGGGTCGGTGCCGTTGAGTGCAGCGTCGAGCCAGGCTCGGGCAGCGCCATGGCGCTCGTCGGCTTCGTTGACTGCGTAGATGAGGACGTTGGCGTCGACCAGCCTCACTTGCCGAGCCGAAGCTTTCGAAGGAGTTCCTCGTCCTCGAGCTCAGCGGCCAGCTGGAGCGCACGGTCGAGGTTGATGGTGGGCCGCCCGAGGTCCGTGGTGGGTGTGCAGAACGCGGACCGAGGCCCGTTGCTGGTGTGACCTTCGCGAATGACGTCGTTGAGTGCGACTTTGAAGGAGACGCCACGCTCGCGCATGCGGCGCCGGATCACTGCTTCGGTGTCGGCATCGAGCGTGACGGTCGTCCGCATGGGGAGCATCATAGCATCAGATTTATCGGCATCATGATGTCCATTCAACGGTACCCGTGACCGCCACGGCCGTACGCGCCTAGCCTGCCCGAAGCCCACCACCCAAAGACCGACCTGCACCCGAGGACCTCAACCTCGGACGGTTCCGATACTTCGCCATGGGAGACCCACGATGACCTCGATCACCAGCACGCTGTCGCCACCGCCTTTGCGCCACCTCGACCGCTTCTTCATCGGTGGCGAGTGGGTCGAGCCGTCGTCCGACGCCACGCTCGACGTGATCGACTCGGTGACCGAAGAGTTGTTCTTCCGCGTGGCCGAAGCCCAGGCCGCCGACATGGCGCGCGCGGTCGATGCAGCGCGACATGCGTTCGACGATGGACCGTGGTCGCGCATGACGCACGCCGAGCGTGCGGGCTGGTTGCGCAAGCTCGGCGAGGGGATGCAGGCCCGCACCGGCGACCTGGGTCAGCTCTGGCCGCGCGAGTCGGGCGTCTTGCACTCGGTCGCTCAGTACTCCGGGATGATGGCCTCCGGCGCGCTCGAGCAGTACGCCGCGTTGGCCGACACGTTCCCGTTCGAGGAAGAGGCCACGCCGACTCTCGGTGGTGACTTCGGCCTGTTGGTCCGCGAACCGGTGGGCGTGGTCGGAGCGATCATCCCGTGGAACGCCCCCGTCACGTTGATCGCCCACAAGATCGGTCCCGCGCTCCTCGCGGGCTGCACCGTGATCCTGAAGTCCTCGCCGGAAGCACCGGGCGAGGGCTATGTCTACGCCGAGGTCGCCGAGGAGATCGGGCTTCCGCCCGGGGTGCTCAACGTCCTGACGGCCGACCGTGAAGTCTCCGAGCTGCTCGTCACGAACCACGGCGTCGACAAGATCACGTTCACCGGGTCGACGGCTGCCGGTCGACGCATCGCGTCGCTGTGCGGCGAGCGCATCGCCCGATGCACGCTCGAGCTCGGAGGCAAGTCGGCCGCGGTGATCTTGAACGACGCGGATCTCACGACCGTGGCGAAGACCATCTCGAGAGCTGAATGCTTCCTCTCGGGTCAGGTCTGCTCGTCGCTCACCAGGATCGTGGTGCCGCGAGCCCGTCACGATGAGCTCGTCGAGGTGCTGGCGAGCACGTTCTCCAAGGTGCAGGTCGGCGACCCGTTCGAGGCCGCGACGCAGATGGGTCCGCTCGCCGCAGAGCGGCAGCGAGACCGCGTCCAGGGCTTCATCGCGAAGGGGATCGAGGAGGGGGCCACGCTCGCCACCGGCGGCGGGCGCCCCAAAGACCTCGAGCGCGGCTGGTACGTCGAGCCGACGGTATTCGGCAACGTCGACAACCACTCGACCATCGCCCAGGAAGAGATCTTCGGTCCGGTCCTGAGTGTCATCCCTGCCGAAGACGAGCAGGATGCCGTCCGGATCGCGAACGACACGATCTACGGCCTGAACTCCGCAGTGTTCACCTCCGACAACGACCGCGCTCGCGAAGTGGCCGGCCAGCTGCGGGCCGGCACGGTGGGGCAGAACGCATTCCGCACCGACTTCGGTATGGCGTTCGGTGGCTTCAAGCAGTCGGGCGTCGGCCGCGAGGGCGGCAAGGAAGGACTGCTTGCGTTCCTCGAGACCAAGACGGTGATCCTCGACGGCAAGCCGAAGGGCTACAAGTAGCGTCGCGTTATGCCTGACAGGGTCGACATGGTCGTCGTGGGGGCGGGCATGGCTGGCCTCTGTGCGCTGCACCACTTTCGCGAGCGCGGGTTCTCGACGGTCGTGCTCGAGGCTGGTGGCGGCGTCGGTGGCACGTGGTACTGGAACCGCTACCCAGGCGCACGCTGCGATGTGCCGAGTCTCGAGTACTCGTTCGGTTTCTCCGACGAGCTCCAACAGGAATGGGAGTGGTCCGAGGTCTTCCCCGGCCAAGAGGAGCTTGAGCGCTACTTCAACCACGTCGCCGACCGCTTCGACCTTCGCCGCGACATCCGCCTGAACACGCGCGTCACCGCGGCGACTTTCGACGACGCCGCGTCGACCTGGCTCGTCGAGACCGAGCCCGGCGACAGCATCACGGCTCGGTTCGTCGTGATGGCGACGGGTCCGTTGTCGGCGCCCAACGAGCCCAACGTTCCTGGCCGCGACACGTTCGGCGGCCAGGTGCTGCACACGAGTCGGTGGCCGCGTGGCGACCTCGACATCGAGGGCAAGCGCATCGGCCTGATCGGGACCGGATCATCAGGAGTGCAGACAACTCCGGAGCTCGCGTCGGTGGCCGGTCACCTCTATGTGTTCCAGCGCACGCCGACGTTCACGTGGCCTTCGCGCAACGGGCCGCTCGATCCCGACGTGCAAGCGACGTGGAAGCGCGACTACGCGGAGATGCGACGCCTCCAGCGCGAGACCTTCGGCGGGGTGACCGGTTCGACCGGTGCGATCATCCTCCAATTGCCCGGCGATAAGCCGATCCTCGAGGCGACCGAGGCCGAGCGACTCGCCATGCTCGACGAGCGCGGATTCGATGCGTCGCGCGCGTGGAGCGATGTGTCCTCCAACCCGGCGGCAAACGATCTGGGCGCCGATCTCTACCGGGAGATGGTCCGGCGTACGGTGGACGATCCGGAGCTCGCCGAATCGCTCTCGCCCCGAGGCTTCCCGATCGGGTGCAAGCGACCGGTCATCGATTCGAACTACTTCGAGACCTTCAATCGCGACAACGTGACCCTCGTTGATCTCCGCCGCGGTGGCATCGAGACGATCACCGCGACCGGGATCCAGACCACGGCGCGTCATTACGACCTCGATGTGATCGTCTTCGCCACCGGCTTCGACGCGATGACGGGAGCGTTGTCACGTGTCGACATCCGAGGCCGAGGCGGGTCCGGATGTCGTCGATGTCGATCCCGAGCCGCTTGCGGACGTCGGGCAGATAGTTGGTGACAAAGACGTCGGCGGTCTCGACGAGTCGGTAGAGCAGTTCGCGCCCCTCGTCGGTCGATATATCGAGTCCGACCGAGCGCTTGCCGCGGTTCGGGATCTCGAACATGAAGTTGACGTCACCGGCGCCTGGGATCAGGCCCGAGGAGATCAGCCCGCGCTGCGGGTCACCACTCGCGGGGTGCTCGATCTTGATGACGTCGGCGCCCCATTCGGAGAGCACCGCGCCCGAGATCGGCACAAAGGTCCAGCTCGCGACCTCGACGACACGGATTCCCGCCAGCACATCCTGCATCGGATCCCCCTATGACGTCAGAGTTCGATCAAAGTAGGGACGAGGCGCGTCGCGAGCAACTCGCGGCCAAGGTCGGTTGCGATCTCGTCGGCCGAGCCGAAGAACCCCTCGAGCGCGATCGTCCGCTTCAGGTACCGGTGGAACGGATGGTCGGTGGTGAAGCCGATGCCGGCGAGAACTTGCTGGCAGTGGGCGCCAACGGTGCGCGCCGTGCGCCCGGCCACAGTCTTGGCGAGTGCCGCGGTCACGGCGCTCGGCTCGTCTCGGGCTGCGATCAGCACCGCCTCGAGCGCCTCGACCGCGACGAGTGCTTCAGCGAGTCGGTGACGAATGGCTTGGAACCGTGCGATCGGTCGATTGAACTGCACGCGCTCGAGCGCGTGTGTCCGTGCGAGGTCCAACATGGCACGGCTTGCACCCGCGATCTGCTGCGCGACCGCAATCCGACCGTGCGCGACGGCGGTGTCCCACGCGCCCGCGTTGAGTGGTGCACCTGCGCCGTCGGTTTCCAGGCGAACGAGGTGGAAACCTGCGTTCGGGTCGATCCCGTGCACGGGAGTCAAGTCGATTGCCGACGTGGGGACGGTGACAACGCTGGGGCCCGCGTCGCCGTGGCACACGACCAGCATCTCCGTGGCGGTGCTGGCGCGAGCCGTCGCGAGACCGACGCCGGCAGTGCGTCCACCGTGGCTCGTGCCCGGCGGTTCCCATGTCGCGAAGGGAGGCAGGAGCGCTGCGAGGTCGGCTCGCGGCTGCGTGCCAAGTGCAGACGCGAGCACGTCGTCGAGAACGGTGGCCGTGCCGTTGGCGCGGCCGAGCGCGTTGAACACGATGTCGACCGCGTCGGCGGGCTCGGCATCGAGCATCTCCAGCCACCCGAGTTTGGCCAAGACCGGGTCAAGTGGGCCACCACTGGACAACGCATCTCCGACGGTCTCGGCGAGCAGCACGCGTTCGGCCGCTTCCATCATTCTGGGTCCATCACTCGTCGGCCCCGAGGTCGAGGAGTCGGCGGGCGATGATGTTGCGCTGCACTTCCGCGGTGCCGCCGTAGATGGTCGCGGCACCTGAGTACAGGTACTCGGTGCGCCACGCTTGGCCGATTGCGGTGTCGTCCATCTCGACGACGCCGGGCAGGAGCCGGCGGACCGCGTCGTACGTGGTCTGCTCGGCAGTGGCCACGAGCACCTTGTCGATCGAGGTCTCCGCGCCGAGCGTTGCTCCTTCGGCCAAACGGTGCTGCGTGGCCCGCGATCGAGCACGAACCGAATGCAACTGTGCATAGGCGTCGCCGATGACCCGAGCAGCGCGGTCGTCGGCGGGTGCAACCTCGACGAGCATCTCGAGTCGGCGGTAGAGGTAGGCGATGCGCTGCCAGAAGCACGACGAGCGTTCGTAGGGGAGGATGCTCATCGCAACGCCCCACCCGCCGTGCAGATCGCCGAGCATCCGCTCGGCCGGGACCACCACGTCGTCGAAGAACACCTCAGCGAACTCGTGCATCCCGTTGATCATCTCGATCGGCGCGACGGTGATGCCGGGCGTGTCCATGTCGACGAAGAACGCGGTGATGCCACGGTGTCGCGAGTCGGTGGTCCCGGTGCGCGTGAGCAGCACGCAGCGGTCGGAGTACTGGGCGAGACTCGTCCACACCTTCTGGCCGTTGATGATCCAGGTCGACGCAGTGCTGGCTTCGCCGTCGGGATCGGCGCGACATGTCAATCCGGCCAGGTCGCTTCCCGTGCTCGGCTCGGAGAACCCTTGGCACCAGAGCTCCGCGCCCGAGAGCAACCGGGGGACGACCTCGGCGGCGAGCTCCGGCGACGCGAAGTCGATGAGCGTCGGTGCGAGGACCTCGATGAGGGAGAAGAGGCCCGGATCCGCCAGGCCGCGCGCCGCGAGCGATGCACCGAGCTCGGTACGCAGCAGCGGTGAGCCGCCCAGTCCTGCGACGCGCTCGGGCCATCCGTACTTCATCCAGTCCGCGTCGTACAGGATCGACTTCACCCGTTGCATCTGCGCGATCTGTTCGTCGAGCGTCCCGGGTGGGGAGAACGTAGGCGCGAGCTCACTCTCGTGCGCGTCGAGCCAAGAATGCAGCCCGGTGCGGAACTCTGCGATCTCCATCAGCAGTCTTCTAGCGCAGGTCTTCTGACCCATGATCCCGACACTCGATGGAGGCCTCCTGCTCGTACACGCGACGCGACAGTGAAAGTTGCCTTTCCGCCTTTTGCAAATGTAGTTTCCACCGAGAGCGAACGCGTTGTCCGGCCAGTCGTACAGCCAGTCGTACAGCCAGTCGTACAGGGGTGACGGGAGAGTTGATGGGCGCTAGCCCGAACCTTTCAGTAAGCGGCGTGAGCGTGGTTGATCTGCGCGTGTGGGGTCGGTGCGCGCGGCCAGCGGGTCCTGGAGGGCTGGCGGAGCGGGGCACGGGTCGTCTTTTGTGGTGGTCGGGGTTCTGGTCGGGGTTCGTGTGCGCGTTGAACTGGCGCGGCCGCGAACGCGGGGGTTGGCAGGGTGAACGAGGTCAGGTCGGCGCGAGTTGGCGCACGCGGGTGAACGCGGCGGCGAGTTCGCTGGCCCAGGGCCAGTTGGCGGCGAGGTGGAGGGTGACGCGGCGTTGCCCACGGGTGATGAGCCCGGCGGTGTGCAAGAGGCAGTAGCGCAGCCGTTTGGGTTCGGCGCGGGCGAGGTCGCCATCAAGGCAGAGCAGCCGGGTCCAGGCCAGCAGGTCTTGGGCGGTGAGCACGAGGGTGAGCCAGGCGGCGTTGATCGCGAAGCTCTCCGAAGGCAAGTTGCGTAGCCCGGTGTCTTTGGCATCCCGGATGCGGCACTCGGCCCGGCCCCGACCCCGGTGGAGTGCTTCGAGGTAGGTGATGTCGGGGTCGGTGAGGTCGGTGACGAACACCTGGAAGCGGTGCCCGTCGACGTCGGTGAAGGTGAGCTGCGCGCCGGGGTGAGGGTCTTCACGGCGGGCGATGGCCCGGGTGCCTGCGGGCCAGCCCGACAGGTCGACCAGGTCGGTGATCTCGGTCACCTCGGCGCCGGGCCGCTCGTCGGCCCCATCCGCGCTGACCGCCGGGGACCAGCACCGTTCGGGCACGCTGACCAGCACCTTCGCGATTGTCTTGGTGAGGTCGTGACCGACCGCGAAGCGCACCCCCCGGGCCCGACACGCGTTCAGGAAGCCGTGGGTGAGCCCAGCCGAGTCGGCTCGAGCCACGATCTCGACGCCCGCCTCGGGATCCTCGACCGTGGTGGCGACCGGCAGCTGGGCCAACGCGGCGTCGAGCACCTCGATGTGATCGGCGGTGGTGTTGGACCCCGCGTTACCCGGTCGCAGCATCCCGGCCAGCGCCTCACCGGTCGCGTCCAGGTAACACAGCAGCGGATGGAACCCGAACCCACGCTTGTAGGTTGGGGCCGCGCCTTGCTTCTCCGAATGCGAATGCAACAACGTGGCGTCGAAGTCCAACACATAGAACCCGGGATCGGCGCCCGCGGCCCACGCCTGCGCGCGAGCCGCAGCCCGTGCCGACGCGACCCGCGCCAGCGTGTCACGGTCGACGGCTTCGAGCGCCCGCCACGCCGTCGGCGTCGACGCCACCGCCCCGAACAGTGACGGCTGATCGCGCAACACACACAAATCTGAGATCGCCTCACCGCCATCGGCGAGCATCACCGCCACATCGACCAGCACCTGACCCCGGTCATGACCCCGGCGGCGTTGCTTCGTCGGCGCCATCGCCACCGAGAGCGCATCGGTGAGCCCGAACGCATCGGCGACATCGCCGAGCAGGCGAGCCCCGGCATGGCCCACCACCCCCTTGCCATCAACGGTCACACGCAAACGGGGTCGACGCGCGTTAGCCTTCACCTCGGAAGTGCCCTCCTGGTCGCGGTCCTGTGTGTTTCGCAACCACAGTCTCCCGCACCCAGAGGGCATTTTCGCGGACGCGCGCCGACGATCAGCGATCCACTACTGAAAGGTGCGGGCTAGCT
>CAMDCC010000103.1 GCA_945889545.1 Bifidobacterium breve
AGTGGCCTGACGCGAGTGGCCTGACGCGAGTGGCCTGACGCGAGTGGCCTGACGCGAGTGGCCTGACGCGAGTGGCCTGACGCGAGTGGCCTGACGCGAGTGGCCTGACGCGAGTGGCCTGACGCGAGTGGGAGGCGCCTTGCGGCGCCTCCCACCATGTGTCTTTTTCAGCTCATGACACCGAGCCGCGCGTGCGCGGCTCGGTGACGGTCATTTGGCCTTGCCGGAGATCGGGAACCACTCCTGGCCGTCGATGAGCTGCGGGATCCAACACGGCGCGGGGATGCTGCAACCGTTGAACAGGCCATTCGCATCCTCGGGCGTGTCTGCATTCGCGACCGACACCGTCGTGAAGTGCATCTCGAGGCCCGAGTAGTAGAGCTTCTTCTTCCCGAAACCACCCTCACCCTGGGACAGGTAAGCGGCCGGGCCCTTCTTGGTCGCAAGGAGGGCCTTGTACACCTTGTCCCACGTGATGTTCTTCCCGGCCTTCTCGAGCGCTGGCAACAGGAAGCTGGCGATCGTGCACTCGTTCGGTGCGAGGTCTCCTGGGTAGTTGACTCCACCGATCTCCTGAGGGCCGGACGCGCCACCGATCCGGTGCTCCTTGCCGGTGAACTCGTCGAACTGCTTGCGGCACTTCGCCTCGAGATCATTGTCGACCTTGACGCCATCCTTGGTCGGCAGGGCCCGGGGATCCCATGAGGTGATGCAGGTGGTCCCCTCGGCTGCCGCAGTCACACGAGTCACCGAGAACGGCGTGCAGGTGTTGGCCTGCCCGTCGATGGCGAAACTCGTGAAGTTCGCGCCGACGTTGGCGGCCTCGTCGAAGAAGGCGGCCACCTGCGTGAAGGATTGAATGTTGAACACGGTGTCCACGTCGTCGGCCTGGAAGGTGGCCACCGCGGCCGTCAGCTCCCGATTGACCAACCCGGAATCGGCTGCGAGCCCGTTGACCTCGATCTTGCTCACCACGTCGAAGCCGCTCTTGGTCAGAGCAGACTCGAGCGTGTCGCCGGTGGCCTTCAAGCCGGGGATGTTGCTCGAGATGATCCCGATCTTCGCCGTCTCTGGGACGGCACTTGTCTCCTGGATCAGCTCGACCGCGCCCGTTGCCGACACCTCCGCCGGCAGGCCTACCGTCAACAGGTTCTTGCCCGACGCCTTGAAGAGGTCGGTGTACCCCATGTCGCCCGAGATGAACGGCGTGTCGTTGTCGACACTGATGCACCCGATCGACGACGTCTGGTACCCGCTGCCGTTGATCACCAGGAACGGCTTGTTGTCCTGGGTCGCCTCGGTACACACGCGGTCGAACGAGGTGGGGTCGATCGGGTCCCACCCGACTTGGATCAGGTTGACCTTCCGGCCGTTGATCGGACCGTAGGCATCCACGTACCCCGCGAGCCGATCTGTGAAGTCGGCGGTCGACTGGTTCGACACGTTGATCCCTTGTGCCCGCAACGC
Organism: Bifidobacterium breve; assembly: GCA_945889545.1. Classification (GTDB taxonomy): domain Bacteria; phylum Actinomycetota; class Acidimicrobiia; order IMCC26256; family PALSA-555; genus SHVJ01. Next base: position 1,468 of record CAMDCC010000103.1, read on the forward strand.
GTCGATGTCCGGCACGATGATGACGATGTCGATTGCCTTCTTGGTGATGCCTTGTGGCGCCTGGCCTGCCGACACCGACGCGCCCGACGGCACGCTGAAGACAGCAGCCGCGAGCCCGACGACCGCCAGCACCACCACGGCGCGTGCAGATCTGGATCTCATCCAATTCCCCCAATCAGGACTTTCTTGGGAAGACGTTCCCGAGTTACATACCAAACGCTATACACAAACCGGCAGCGTTTCGTAGCCGCGCGTCGTGGACGTCACCTGCAGCACGGCGCGTTCTTCCTCCACGGTCCACGAAGGGAACCGGGCGAGGACCTCCTCGAGCGCGACCCGGCCCTGGAGGCGAGCGAGGGCAGCACCGAGGCAGAAGTGGGTGCCGAACGCGAACGTGAGGATCCCGGTGGGCTTGCGCTGGACGGCGAAGCGCTCAGGGTGGGGAAAGCGACGCTCGTCGTGGTTGGCGGAAGCCATGCTGCACACGAGCGCGCTCCCAGCAGGAACCACGCCCCCATCGAACTCGACGTCCTCCACGGCATACCGGGCGTTCTGCATGCCCGGCGACTCGAAGCGAAGGATCTCCTCGACGGCATCGGGGATCAACGTCGGATCGTCCACGAGCAGCCGACGCTCGGCAGGGTGGTCGGAGAGGAGCTTGCCCGTCCACCCGATCAGCTTCGCCGTCGTGTCGTTGCCGGCCCCCGACAGGAGTGCGACGTTGGTCAGGATCTCCTGGCGGGTCAGCCGCCGTGTGGTGCCGTGCTCGTCTTCGAACTCGACGTGCAGGAGGGCGGTCATCAGGTCGTCGGAAGGGTTGGTCTCCCGCCAATCGATGTACTCCGCATACAGGGCGCCTTCGAAGTTGGACCGCTGGGCGTCGCGGGGCTGTCCGGGCGTCACTCGCCCCTCGACATGCTCCCTGACGGCCTTCTGATCACCTTCGGGGATGCCGAGCATCAGGCCGATCACCCGGGACGACACGATGGCCGCGTAGTCCTTCACGAAGTCGAAGCCGTCATTCCCAACGAGAGGATCCAATGTCCCGGCACAGAAGTCCCGCACCTGCGGCTCGAGGGCGAGCATCTGCTTCGGGCTGAACACCCGAGAGAGCACGCCCCGATGCTTCGTGTGCTGTGGAGGATCCTCGAAGATGAACATCCCCGACGGGAAGTCCATGCCGGACTGGATGAACTCGAGGACGTCGGACCGGCCGTTGATGAGTCGCTGCTGATCCACGAACGCGCGCTCGACGTCATCCGCACGCGTGATCGCGTAGAAGTCGTACCGGTCGTTGTAATAGACGGGCGCCTCGTCGCGGAGGCGACGCAATAACGCGTACGGGTCCGTGTTGAGCTCGACATCGAACGGATCCCAATAGAGGTCCGCGGCCTGCTCGGCGCTCATCGGATCGGGAGCGTATCGGGCTGTTTGCGCGGTAAGGCCGGCAGGCTCGTGTGTCCAACCGCCGCATCTCGGCAGTTAGACGCCGTGGACCAGCAGCCAGGGGACCAGCAGCCAGGGGACCACCAGCCAGGGGACCACCAGCCAGGGGACCACCAGTCCGCTGCTCAGCTAGTGGCCTCGGGTCGCAGGCCCTGAACGATGAGCTTCTTGTAGAACGCGCCGAGGGCATCGTGCGAGAGGCGGCCGGTGGGGCGGAACCAACGGCTGGTGCTGTTGAGCAGCTCAAAGATGCTGTTCGTCGCGACTCCGGGGTCGGTCGTCGGGTCGAAGTGGCCCTCGGCGATGCCCTGCTCGACGATCTTCCGCACGTATTGGTGCATCTGGTTGCGCATCTCCATCACCGCCGCGCGTCGCTGATCGGTGAGCAGCCGTACGTCGCGCTCAGTGACGCGCGCGTACTGGGGCGTCGATGGGATCGTGGCCATCCAGCGCTCGATGAACGCGCCGATGCGTGCCGGTGCGTCGGCCGCACGCGTCGCGTCGTCCTCGTCGAGGGTGGCGAGACCGGTGCTGTGACCGGCGACGCTCAATGCGTAGAGCAGGTCCTCTTTTGTCTCGATGTAGTAGTAGAGGCTGCCTTTGAGGATGCCGACACGGTTAGCGATGTCCTCGATCCGGGCTGCCTGGTAGCCCTTCTCCTGGAAGACCTCTCCCGCGGCGTCGAGGATCTCGTGCCAGCGCGCACCGTTCAACGTGCCCTTCGGAGGTGCTGGGGCGACGGTGATCGACTCCGGATCGTGCTGCGTGACCACGTGAATCCCGCTCTCTGTGCGCGTGCACACTGTTCTTGACACGCGTAGGTGGTGGCTGATGCAATCGAACACAAGTTTGACACCGCCGCACGAACAGTGTCGTCACTCGCGCGCGCAGGGTCGGTTAGGAAAGAGGTATTGGACGGACGCGTGTTCGCGCGGTTCTCACTCGGCGAAGGGATCAGACATGCCAGGGGCTTGCACCGGAGTGAGGGTGCTGGATCTCAGTCAGGGGCTGGCCGGGCCGCTGGCCACGAGGGTCCTCGCCGACTTCGGCGCTGAGGTCATCCGGGTCGAACCGCCCGAGCAGGGCGCGGAGTGGGAGACCCCCGGAGAGCTCCTCGTCAATCGTGGCAAGAAGAGCATCGGCTTGGATGTGCTCACCGCGGCCGGGAAGGACGCAGTCCACGCGCTCGTTCGCAGCATGGACGTCGTGGTCGAGTCAATGAAGCCCGGCGAGGCGGATCGAGCCGGCATCGGGTACGAGGCCCTCGCCGCGCTCAACCCCTCGCTCGTCTACTGCTCGATCACCGGGTACGGATCGTCAGGTCCCTTCGCGCAAGTGGCCGCCGACGACGGCCTGGCGATGGCCAAGGCCGGGATTTTTCGGGATCAGCCCGGCTGGTACCACGACGGCCGGCGGCCAGTGTTTCGGGCCAGCAAGGACGGGTCGTACTTCTCCGCGATGCTCGCGATCCAAGGCATCCTCGCCGCGCTGCGGGCCCGCGACCTGACCGGCAGGGGACAGCGGGTGGAGACGAACCTCTTGCAGGCCCTCGCGTGCCGCCAGAACCCCCAGGTTCGCTGGTTGCTGCGCGACGGCGAAGCGCTTCCGCCGGATGACGTGAAGGCGAGCGCGGTCCCCGACGCGATCAACCCCTTGGCCCATCATCGCGACCCGAGAGATGTCAGTCCCATCGGGATGCTGGTGGAGTGCAAGGACGGGCGCTGGATCATGCACTCCCTGACCGAGCCGCACTTCTACCCGGCCTGGATCAAGACGATCGGGTTCGACTGGATCTGGGACGACGAGCGCTTCAAGGGCGCACCCCATCAGTTCCCTGACACCGCGACCAAAGACGAGCTGCTCGCGCTCATCGAGCAGCGATTGAAGGAGAAGACCGCTGAAGAGTGGATCGAGCTGTACCTCGCCAACGGCAACGTGTGCGCCGACATCATCCAGACGACGCAGGACGCGCTGCGCCACCGTCAGGTGGTGGCAGCCGGATACAACGTCGAGGTCGATGATCCAACCCATGGGCGCATCCTCGAAGTCGGGCCGCTGGCCAGGATCCCGAATGCCGTGGCCTCGGTGCAAGCGTCGGCGCCGCGTCCTCGAGAGCACACCGACGAGATCCTGAGCGCAGTGGTCGCGCCCGTTCCCGAGCGTGCACCTGGGCGCACGGATCTCGCCGGACCTCTCGACGGGATCACGATCGTGGAATGTGCGTACTACTACGCCACGCCGTTCGCGACCGCGCTGCTCGCCGAGCTCGGCGCTCGCGTCATCAAGATCGAGCCCGTGTACGGAGACCCGTACCGCGCGCTTGCTCGTGGCACTGGCGACCCGATCAAGAATCTCGGCCAGAACAACATGGTCCGCGCGATGCAGGGCAAGGAGTGCATCTCGCTCAACCTCAAGGACGAGCGCGGCAGGGAGATCGTGCATCGGTTGGTGGCAGAGGCAGACGTGTTCGTGCACAGCTTCCGCCCCGGCGCCCCGGAATCGTTGGGCATCGACTATGAGACGCTGCGAAAGCTCAATCCGCGTCTCGTGTACCAGTACGCATCGTCGTATGGGTCGGTCGGCCCGTACGCCCGTCAGCCGGCAATCGACCCGGTCATCGCGGCGTTCACCGGGCAGACCGCGTATCAAACCGGCGACGGCAACGGCCCACTTCGCGAGAACGGTGCCGATCCCGTTGCCGCAGCCGGACATGCTGCCGCGATGATGTTGGGCCTCTTCGCTCAGCACCGCACGGGTGAGGGCCAGCTGGTCGAGTCCGCGATGATCCTGTCGAACCTCTATATCAACTTCGAGGATGCGCTCTCGTACGAAGGGAAGCCGTCTCGTCCACCGGTCGACCAACGACAACTGGGCACCGGCGCGACCTACCGGCTCTATGAGACGGCGCGAGTCGGGCCCGAGTTCACGCCGGAGACCTCTGCGAACGCTGATCCGCACTGGGACTTCCTCGCCGCGAAGAGCGACGACGAGTGTGCCCAGCTCTGTCAGGTCGCCGGTCGAGATGACATCGCCGCGGATCCACGGTTTGGAAGCGCCGCCGCTCGCGCCGAGCACCGCGCCGAGTTGGAGGCGGTCTTGGAAGAGCTCTTCCTCACACGGACCGCGCAGGCCTGGGAGACGGAGCTACTGGGAGTCGGAGTCGGTTGCGTCACGGCCGACGCGGTGTCCCACTTTGCCTTCCTGTACGAGGACGAACAGGCCAAGGCGATCGACTACATGGTGCGAGCCGAGCACCCGAGCTTCGGCGGTACGTACTGGCGTTACGCGCCATTGCTCCAATTCTCCGCGACGCCGGGTCTCGCGCGGCCGTACTGCGAGCAAGGGGAGTACACGCGCTCCATCCTCGACGAGCTCGGATTCAGCGAAGCGGAGATGGCTGACCTCCGAGAGGCGAAGGTCGTCGCGTGGCCAGTCGACGAGTCCGAACCGGTGTCAGCGAGCGCTTGAACGACCGTCTTCGAGCAGGCGCAGGAAGGCCCTCAGCATGCGGAAGCTGATCACTGGCATCGACACCGAGGGACGCTCGTGCGTCGTCGAAGAGAGCGAGGTCGTGACCGCTCCCGTCGAAGGCATCCCAGGGTTCGCCATGCAGTCGCTCTACCGGACGGAGGAGAGCCCACCGCCGGCACGTCCGCCTGCGTTGGCGGACTTCGTGGACGTGCAGCTGGCCCCGGGGCTCGTGCGTTGGGCGGTCATCGACCACGCACCGTACGGCTCGCACCTCGAAGGATCCACGCCCGCAACGCTGCACCACACCGACACGCTCAACCTCGTGATCGTGCAGTCGGGGACGATCGAGCTCCTGCTCCAGGCGGGCAACCGCACGCTCGAGCCAGGGGACTGCGTCGTGATGCCAGGGATCGACCACGCCTACCGCGCCGGTGCGGAAGGTTGCCGTCTTGTCGCGATCTCGGTCGGTACGCCACCGCCGACTGTCACCTGATCCCCTGCCACCTGATCGCGGTCAGGTGATCAGGTCGAGGCCTTCGCGCGCTTCTTGATCTCGTCGAGGATGCCGCCCGCCGCGCCACCGGCCGGTCCGGCCACCAGCCCACCATCGACCGGCAAGACCGTGCCGGTCACAAAGCCGGACCGGTCGCTCGCGAAATAGACCGCGGCTTCGGCGATGTCGCTGGGGGCGCCCTGCCGCTTGATGGGTTGACGATCGATGAGGAACGCGCGGACGCCGCGCATCACCTCCTCGCGCTCCTCTTCAGACGCGTCCGGCGCGATCTGTCGACCGAGGATCGTGGTCTCGATGTTGCCAGGGGCGATGCAGTTCACGCGGATGGCGTGCTCGCCGAGGTCGATCGCCGCCGATTGGCTGAACATGATGACCGCGGCTTTCGAGGCGTGGTACGTCCAGGGGCCGCGGCCCGGCTGCATCCCGCCGATCGACGTGATGTTGATGATGGAGCCGCCTCCGTTCGTAGCCATGTGGCGGGCGACCTCCCGCGTGCCCACCATCACGCCGAGCAGGTTGATGTCCATCACCCGGTGGAAATCCGCGAGGTCGTCATCGAGCAGGTGGAGGTGTCGGGCGCCGCCGATGCCCGCGTTGTTGAACATGATGTGCACACCGCCGAAGGTGTCGACGGCGAAGCCGACGAGCGCACGGACTTGTTCGGGATCGCCGACGTCCGTCGCTTTGAAGGCGGCGTCGGATCCGCCGTCGGCGGCGAGGGCGTTGCCGGCTTCCTCGTCGACGTCGGCGATGACCACCCGGGCGCCCTCGGCCAGGAACCGCTCGACCGTGCCGCGACCGATCCCCGCCGCGCCACCCGTGACGATGGCGACCTTTCCAGTGAGCTCCTTGGTCATGCCCATCCTCTCTATATGTGGGTGGCGCTGGTCTCTATGTGGGTGGCGCTGGCAGTACGAGGCGTGCCGCCACGCGCGAGTGTGGCCGACCCCGCCGGCGCCGCGCGTTGGTCTCGCGCACTGACCAGTGCGAGGATCGTGCGGCCGGCTGCCTCGGTTTCTCACGAGGGATCTTGACAGGCGGGTGTCACATCGGGAGAATGTGTCAGGCGAGTGACACTTTTGGGCTTCGAGGAGGATGCATGCAGTACCAGGCGATCTCGGCCGACGGCCACATCAACGAGCCGCCGAACCTGTGGGTCGACAACCTGCCCGACAAGTTCAAGGACCGGGGTCCGCACGTCATCGAGACGCCGAAGACCAAGGGACACGCCTGGATGATGGAAGGCCAGTCGCGGCCGTCCGTGATGGGCTTCAGCTCCTTTTACTTCAAGTCCTCGAAGCGGTACGACCGGGCGACGCTCATCGAGAACTTCAAGAACATCAAGGACCGGGGAATCCGCTACGAGGACTTGTTCCCGGGCTCCTACGACGCCAAGGCGCGCGTCGAGGAGATGACGGAGGGGAAGACCGACGCCGAGGTGATCTTCAACGGCGTCGGGACCGTGTGGAACGGGATCAAGCTCATGAAGGACAAGGAGTTGAGCTTGGCCTGCTACAAGGTCTACAACGACTGGATGGCGGAGTTTCAGGCGTACAACCCCGAGCGCCTGATCTGCAACGCCACGCTCCCCACCACGGGCATCGACGAATGCATCGACGAGCTGCACCGCGTCGCAGACTTGGGATTGCGGACCGTGCAGCTCGAGGCGTACCCGAGCGGGAACTTCAACGAGCCGTCTCCCGAGGACGATCGGTTCTGGGCGGCCGCGGTCGAGCTCGAGATGCCGATCAACGTCCACCAGCAGTTCTTCTTCCCGGCCGGTGATCTTGGATCGAACCTCACTGCCGAGGGCGTGCCGGAGCGCGAGAAGCGCGCGAAGTCGCTCGGCATCGACATCGCCGCCGGCGAGTTCACGAGGATCCTGTCCAACATGATCACGACGGGTGTCTTCGAGCGCTTCCCGACGCTGAAGTTCATCGGCACTGAGAGCTATGCCGGCTGGGTGCCGTACTACTTGGAGCGCTTCGACGAGTCGGTGAAGCGCAACCGCAAGGACTGGAAGCTTCCGCTGTTGCCGAGCGAGTACTTCCACCGCAACGCGCTGGTCGTCTACATCATCGACGAGATCGGCTTGGCCGAGCGGTACGACGTGGGCATCAAGAACATCATGTGGGGCCCCGACTTCCCGCACTCCACGAGCAGCTGGCCGGTCGACTACGAGTTGGGGCTCGAGTTCCTCAAGCGCGCCGGAGCCACGCCAAGTGAGATCGAACGGATCATGTGGAGGAACGCCGCCGATCTCTACAAGATGCCGTACGACGAGCCCGCGGCGATCACGGTGGCTGCGTGATGGCTCAGCAACCCGCCTACGACTTG
>CAMDCC010000104.1 GCA_945889545.1 Bifidobacterium breve
TCCCCGGCTGGCGCAGAGCAGTCCGCGGCCGCACCTGGCCCGCCCGCCACCCCCACAGCCAAATAGACCACATCCTCGTCCGCGATATCCACGTCAAAAGCGGAAGGGTCATGCCAGACGTAGCCAGCGACCACCGCCCCATCCGCGCGCAGCTGAGCTGGTAACGGCGGAGCGGTCCTCACAAACCGCGCACGTCGCGATGGACATGCGGAGGACCGGAGTCGCTCGGCCCGAGGGGTCGGCGGAGCGAGGCGGAGCCGACGCGGGAGCCGTAGCGAAGCGGCCCTCGGGACGAGCGACGCAGGATCCTCCGCCACCGCGGTGCGCGGAGCCGTTAGTACGGAACGGTGACGCCGTTGTAGCGAAGCATCTCCGCGTACATGGCGAGGATGCGCTGCGAGTACGTAGTGGACGAGGCCCAGTTGCCGCTCCCCATGACGTTCCACGTCTGGGCTCGACCCTTCGGCAGTACGAGATGGAACCGTGGGTCGACGCACGGGTTGTGGAGCGGTGGGACTGTGCACGTGGTGGCGAAGACGTCGGCGTACGCCCGCAGGTGTTGGATCTGAGCGCGCACACCAGTGCGGGCGTCGGGGAATGCCGCCGGAGCGCCTCCGCTGTCGGTCGCACCGATGCCCGCGAAGTTGTTGTACGTCTTCGGCACGGCGCCACCGAAGCGGAACCAACCGGTCTCGAGGATCGACTGGACGAAGGCGACATCGCCGCGAATCCCTTCGGCGGTGCCCTCTTCCACGTAGAACTGGGCGAGGCTCTGCACCGGGACGGTGGCGCCGTAGACGCCGGAAGGGTGCGGGGTGCGCCCGTTGAACCAGGCCACCATCTGGGCTGGGGTCACGAGCGCCGGGCCCTGGATGGTGAGCGGCGTCCCCGGTACGACCGGGGTCCCGGGTGCCGGCGCTGCTGGAGGCGCGGCGGCTGGAGCTGGCGGCGAGGTGGGCCGGATGCAGCCGGCCAGCACGAGGCCACCCAGCGTGAGGGAGACGAGGAGCTTGTGGAGGCGCTTCGCGCGGAGTATGAACATCTGTTGCACCTTATCGGCCCGGTTTCGGGGGGGGTTGAGGGCCAAAATCCCTAGAATTCCGCCCTTCCGGGGGTGCAAGCCCCGATCGAAGCAGCGATCGCGGGTGCCGTAGCGTGGCCTCGGTGGAACCCGAACAGGACATGAGCGCCAAGGTCGTGCTGATCACTGGCGGGAACGCCGGCATCGGCAAGGAGACGGCCGTGGGCCTGGCTCGGCAGGGCGCCCGGGTCCTCATCACCTCCCGCGACGCCCAGCGTGGCTCCACCGCAGTGGCCGAGATCCGCGAGCGGAGCGGGAGCGATGCCGTCGAGGTCGTGGCGCTCGATCTCGCCGACCTCGCGTCCGTGCGGCGGTGCGCCGCCGAGGTCCTCGACCGTGCGGATCGCCTCGATGTGCTCGTAGACAACGCCGGACTCGTCATGAGCCGCCGCACCGAGACCGCCGACGGGTTCGAGACCACGTTCGGCGTGAACCACCTCGGCCATTTCCTGCTCACGAACCTGCTCCTCGACCGGTTGCGGGCGAGCACACCGAGCCGCGTGGTCGTCGTGTCATCCGACGCGCACAAGCAAGCGCGCAACGGCCTCGACTTCGATGACCTCCAGTCGGAAGGCTCGTATCGCCCGTTCGTCGTTTACGGCAAGAGCAAGCTCGCCAACATCTACTTTGCGCGAGAGCTCGCTCGACGACTCGAGGGCACTGGTGTCACGGCCAACTCGTTGCACCCGGGGTTCGTCGCCAGTCGCTTCGCTCGCGACGGCGACACCGGGTTCCTGCTCCAGCTCGGGGTGATGCTCGCTCGTCCGTTCGCGATCTCACAGGCTGCCGGTGCTCGCACATCGGTTTGGCTCGCATCGTCGTCCGACGTCGACGGGGTGAGCGGCTTGTACTTCTCCAAGTGCACCGCGGCGCACACGTCGAAGGCCGGGGCCGACGACGAAGCCACCAAGCGACTCTGGGCCGCGAGCGAGGAGCTGGTCGGTTCCTGACTGTTCCCGCTACCCGGTACGCGACAGTCCGACGACCGGGATGACGCCGGAGAACAACGCGAAGGGGCGCCCATGCCCATCGGGCAGCGGCGGTCCAGCCACCCCCTTGATGTCGCGCTGCGACCCCACGCCCCAGCGGGTGTACCAGACCCACAGGTTGTACAGCTCCGACGCGAAACGGCGGTTGAGCTGGCGGTAGATCTTCACGCGAGCGTCGGGATCGGTCTCGACGCGTCCCCGCTCGAGGAGGTCGTCGATCACCGGGTCGTTGATCCGCCCGAAGTTCACCGGCGACCCGCTGTGCCACCACACGTATTGCGTGTCGGGGTCGCCACCTGGGTGGTTGCGCCACGCGAGCTGCTGGAACTGCCCGGCGATCGCCAGGCTGATCTGCGTGGCTTGGTCGACCACGCGGATCGACACCTCGATGCCGGCCTTCGCCTGCTGCTGCTTGTTGAGCTCTGCAAGGGCCCGCGTCTCGGGATCCGGATTGGTCAGGTACTCGTAGGAGATCGGCTCGCCGTGCTCACGCTCGTACTGCGCGACGAGCTTGCGGGCCTGCTTGAGATTGTGGTCAGGCAGGCCGGTGTCCTTCAGGTAGCCAGGTGAGCCGGGTGGGAACGGACCCGATGCGAGCGTGAGGAGACCGCGGTTGCGGATCTCGTTGAGCTCGCTCCCGTCGCCGGCGAGCGCGACCGCGCGACGCGCGGTGATGTCGTCGAACGGCGGCTTGGACACGTTCAACATCCCGTAGCCCACCTCAGCGCCCTCGTCGGAGTCGACGAGATTGATCTCGCCGGCACGCGCACGCTTGCGCAAGTCGATGATCTGGAGCGCACCGCTGTTGTGCACGATGTCGAGGTCGCCGCTGGCGAGGCCGTTCACCCGCTGTTGGCCCTCGGTGACCGGCTTGAACACGATCTCATCCAGGTAGGGAAGCCCGGGACGCCAGTACTGGTCGTTGCGGGTCACGGTGAGCGACTCGTTCGGGCGCCACTCCTCGAGCCGGAACGGGCCCGTCCCGATCATGTTGGTGGCGCACGGGCCCTGGTCGGCGAGCTGCGCCGGCGCCATCATCCCGTACCGACCCGTGCCGTTCAGAAAGGCCGGGAACTGCGGCCACGTCTGCTTGGTGGTGACGAGCACCGTGAGTGGTCCAGTCACTTCGACCGTGTCGACGTCGGAGAAGACGAACGTGGTGAGCGGCGCGTTGATCTTCGGGTTCTTCCCGCGGTACGTGTCGAGGTTGAGCTTGACTGCGGCGGCGTCGAGGGGCGACCCGTCGTGGAACCGGACGTTCTCGCGCAGCGTGATCGTCCACTGCGTGTAGTCCTCGTTCGGCTCGACCGACTCGGCGAGATAGGGCACGGTCTCCCCGTCGCTGTTGATGGTCGTGAGAGTGTCGTAGATCGCGGCCACGACCTGGATCCCCGCCGGGCCGAGCTGCGCCGAGGCGAGGCAGTAACCGAGCGACGACTCCGCCTCGAGACCAAAGGTCACCGAGCCACCACGAGATGGCTTCGCGGGCGCCGACGCGCGCGTGCTCGCACTGGCGGGGATGGTGATAGCCGCGAGACACGCGGTCACCACGCCGACGACCGCGATCGTGCGACGACGAGAGGGGACACGAGGGTGAGCCATCGAGAAGACTCTAGGAGGTACCTCGTCCCCTACCGCAGGCGGCGTCTCCTGCTGGTAGAAACACGGGCACCCAACGCCCGACAGGAGCCCTCCGCATGCCCGAAGCCGTGATCGTTGCCACCGCTCGCACTCCGATTGGTCGAGCCAACAAGGGATCACTCGTCGACTGCCGCCCCGACGACCTGTCGGCCACGATCGTCCAGGCCGCGCTGGCCAAGGTCCCCGGGCTCGACCCCGCCGAGATCGAAGACGTGATCTGGGGCAACGGGCAGCCGGCGGGCGAGGCCGGGTACAACATCGCGCGCGTCGTCGCGATCCTCGCGGGCATCGGGCACGCGCCGGGCGTCACCGTGAACCGCTACTGCTCGTCGTCACTTCAGACCATTCGCATGGCGGCGCACGCGATCAAGGCCGGCGAAGGCGACGTGTTCGTGGCCGGTGGCGTCGAGACCGTGAGCCGGTTCATGAAGGGCATGTCCGACGGGCTCCCAGGCACGCACAACCCGTTGTTCGCCGACGCGGAGGCGCGCACGGCGGCGCGTATGGACGGCTCGCAGGGTGCATGGACACCGCCCACCGGCCTCCCCGACGTCTACTTGGGCATGGGCGACACCGCCGAGAACGTTGCGGAACAAGAGAAGGTAACGCGCGAGCGCATGGACGAGTTCGCCGCGCTCTCACAGAACCGCGCGGTCGAGGCGCAGAAGAACGGCTTCTTCGAGCGAGAGATCACACCGGTCACCACGCCCGATGGAACCGTTGTGAGTGTGGACGACGGCCCCCGTCCCGACACCACCGTCGAGAAGCTCTCGCAACTGCAACCGGTGTTCCGTCCGAACGGCACGGTCACCGCGGGCAACGCCTGCCCGTTGAACGACGGTGCGGCGACGACCATCGTCATGAGCGATACGCGCGCCAAGGCACTCGGCATCACACCGCTCGCGCGGATCGTCGCATCGGGCGTGTCCGCACTCGATCCTGAGATTATGGGCCTCGGTCCGATCGGGGCGAGTCGTCAAGCGCTCGAACGCGCTGGGATGACCATCGACCAGATCGATCTCGTGGAGATCAACGAGGCGTTCGCTGCGCAGGTGATCCCGTCGGCCGATCAACTCGGCGTGCCGTGGGAGAAGCTCAACGTGAACGGTGGCGCGATCGCCCTCGGCCACCCATTCGGCATGACCGGCGCCCGGATCATGGGCACGCTCATCAACGGTCTCGAAGATCGCAACGGGCGCTACGGGCTCGAGACCATGTGCGTCGGTGGCGGACAAGGCATGGCCATGATCGTCGAGCGCCTCACCTAGCCCGGAAGACGTAGGCGAACACCGATGCCGGCGCAACGAGCAACCCGCGTTCCGCCGGCCTGGCTGATCCGGCCACTCCTCGCGACCCGCAACGGCTTGGCGCGCCTCCACCGCGCGCTCGTGCCGCCCGAGGTCGCGCTGCTCGAGTGCTCGCTCGGCATCATCGACACCAAGGCGCTCAGCGTGGCCGCCGAGCTCGGCGTCGCGGATCATCTGGCCGATGGACCCCTCTCGGACGACGCGCTCGCAACTGCGTGCGACGCCGACCCCGACGCGCTGGCACGGATCCTGCGATACCTCGTCGGGCGCGGCATCTTCTCCCGAACGCGCGACGGGCGCTTCAAGAACAACAAGCGCTCCGAGCTGCTGCGCACCATCGACGGTTCGAGCCGTGCGTGGGCCCGCTTCTTTGGCGCCGGCTGGCACGTGTCGGGATGGAACGCCCTCGATCACTCCGCGCGCACAGGCGACAGCGGTGCCGAAGCCGCCCTCGGTCGTCCGTTCTGGGAGTACCTCACCGACGTGAACCCCGATGCCGGAGCCGTCTTCGACGCCGCGATGGAAAGCGTGTCGAGCGTGCAGATGAGCGTCATCGCCCGCAAGTACCCGTGGAGCTCGTGCACCACCGTCTGCGACGTTGGCGGCGGCACCGGAACGCTCCTCGCCGCGATCCTCAACGCGCACCCGAACTTGCGCGGCGTGCTCTTCGATCTCCCCGCCGTCATCGCGAAGTCCGCGCCGGTGCTGGACACGGCTGGAGTGGCCGAGCGGGTCACGGTGGAGGGAGGCGACTTCTTCGAGTCGGTCCCCTCAGGATGCGACCGCTATCTGCTCCAAGCCATCGTGCACGACTGGGACGACGACTCGTGTGTGCACTTCCTCTCCAACTGCCGCGACGCCATGACCCCCGACGGACGAGTGCTCGTGCTCGAGACGATCATGCCGACGCACGACGGCGACCACTTCGCCAAAGCCATCGACCTAGAGATGCTCGTCGACACCGGCGCCGGCCGAGAACGCACCCGCGCAGAGTTCGACACGCTCTTCGCACGAGCAGGCCTCCGCATCAGCAAGACCATCCCCATCGCGCTCACAACAATGTTCGAGCTGGAACGGGCCTAAGAAGCTCCGTACACGGGATCGGGCGCGCGCAGCTCCCCAATGAGCTCGCGGACGACGGGGCCGAGTTCGGCGGGATCCCATCGTGCGTCTTTCTCGCGTCGCGGGCCGTGGTGCCAACCGTCGGCGATGCTGACGATTCCCCCTTCGAGCTCGAACACTTGGCCTGTCACGTCTCGGGATTCGGTGCTGGCCAGCCAGACGACGAGGGGCGAGACGTTGGCTGGATCCATCGCGTCGAAGCCGGTTTCCGGCTTCTTCATCATGTCGACGAAGGCGTCCTCGGTGAGGCGGGTGCGCGCTGATGGGGCGATGGCGTTTGCGGTCACGCCGTAGCGGCCAAGCTCCGCAGCTTCGACGAGGGTGAGCGCGGCGATCCCTGCTTTGGCAGCGCTGTACGCGCCTTGGCCGATGCTGCCAAGCAGGCCGGCGCCGCTGCTGGTGTTGATGATGCGGGCGTCGACGGCGCCACCTTGCTTCGAGCGCTCACGCCAGTAGTTGCCCGCGTGCCGGGCTGGAGCGAAATGGCCTTTGAGGTGCACGCGCACGACGTCGTCCCACTCGCTCTCGCCGGTGCTCACCACCATCCGGTCGCGCACGATGCCGGCGTTGTTGACCAGGACATCGAGACCACCGAAGGTGTCGATGGCGGTCTGTACCAACCGCTCGGCACCACCCCAGTCGGAGACGTCGTCGGCGTTGGCGACGGCTTCACCACCGGCGGCCCGAATCTCCTCGACCACGGCGTTCGCCGCCTCGCTCGACGGTTCGCTGCCGTCGAGCGCAACGCCGTAGTCGTTGACCACGACGCGCGCACCTTGGCGCGCGAACTCGAGCGCGTGGGCGCGCCCGAGGCCACGCCCTGCGCCCGTGACGATGACGATTCGCCCGTCGCAGACTTTCACCTATTCGGGTCGATTCCGCTCCGGCGCCCCGGTCGTCCGACCGCGCCTGCGCTGCATCTCCATAGGCCAGGTACCGTACCGCGGTGCATTACGGGATCACGATGTTCGCGACCGACCAGACGATGCCGGTGCACGAGCTCGCCCGTGCGGCAGAGGAGCGCGGGCTGTACTCGCTGTACATCCCGGAGCACACGCACATCCCCACGAGCCGCGTCACTCCGGCACCGATGGGCGGCGACCTGGCCGACGAGTACTCGCGCACCGTCGACCCGTTCGTCGCGCTCGCAGCCGCAGCCGCGGTGACCAAGCACGTTCGTCTCGGCACAGGGATCTGTGTGGTTGCCCAGCGCGAGCCGCTCGTGACCGCGAAGGCGGTGGCCACGCTCGATCAGCTCTCGGGCGGGCGAGTGGAGTTCGGAATCGGGTTCGGATGGAACCGCGAGGAAATCGAGCACCACGGCGTCGACTTCGCGACGCGGCGGGATCGCGTACGGGAACACATGCTCGCGATGAAGGAACTGTGGACCAACGACGTTGCTTCGTTCGATGGCACGTTCGTGAAGTTCGAGCCGTCGTGGTCGTGGCCGAAGCCCGTGCAACCTGGTGGCCCACCAGTGCTCATCGGCGGCCAGGCGGGCCCAAAGATGTTCCGACACATCGCGGAGTACGCCGATGGGTGGATCCCGATCGGCGGCGCCGGAGTGCGCGCCGCGCTGCCCGAACTGCATCAAGCGTGCGAAGCGGCCGGACGCGATCCGTCCGCGATGCGGATCGTGCCGTTCGGGACCTTGCCCGATCCGGGCAAGGTCGACTACTACGCGTCGATCGGCATCGAAGAGATCGTGTTACGGGTCCCCGGCGGCACCGCCGACACCGTGCTGCCCGTCCTCGATCAGTATGCGGAGATCGTTGGAACGGGCGCGTAGCGCGCGTCAGAGGCGCTCGATGATCGTGACGTTGGCCTGCCCGCCACCCTCACACATGGTCTGGAGGCCGTAGCGGCCACCCGTGCGCTCGAGCTCGTGGAGCAGTGTGGTCATCAGGCGGGTGCCGGTGGCACCCAGCGGGTGACCGAGCGAGATGGCGCCGCCGTTCACGTTCACCTTCGACATGTCGGCACCCGTCTCGCGTTGCCACGCGAGCACGACCGACGCGAACGCTTCGTTGATCTCGACCAGATCGATGTCGTCGAGCGACATCCCGGTCTTCTCCAGTGCATACGCGGTGGCCGGGATAGGCGCCGTGAGCATGAAGATCGGATCGTCGCCGCGCACCGAGATGTGATGAATGCGGGCCCGCGGCGTGAGACCGTGCGTCTTGAGCGCCGCCTCCGAGACCACGAGCATCGCAGTGCCCGCGTCGGAGAGCTGCGACGACACCGCGGCCGTGATGCGTCCGCCTTCGGCGAGCGGTGCGAGCTGCGCCATCTTCTCGAGCGACGTACCGCGCCGCGGCCCTTCGTCGATGTCGAGTCCGGCCAGTGGCACGATCTCGCGTTCGAACCGAGCCTCGTCCTGGGCTCGGATGGCGCGCTCGTGACTCTCGAGCGCGAACGCTTCCATCTCTTCACGCGAGATGTCCCACTTCTCGGCGATGAGCTCGGCCGCGCGGAACTGCGACACCTCTTCGTTGCCATAGCGCTTGACCCAACCCTCGGATCCGGAGAACGGATCGGTGAACCCAAGCGGCTCCGCTGCGATCATCCCGGTGCCGATCGGGATCATGCTCATGTTCTGCACCCCGCCAGCCACGATCACGTCGTTGGTGCCGCTCATCACGGCCTGTGCCGCGAAGTGCACGGCTTGCTGCGACGATCCGCACTGGCGGTCGATGGTGGTGCCGGGCACCTCTTCTGGGTAGCCCGCGGCGAGCCAGGCCGTGCGCGCGAGGTCGCCCGCTTGGGGACCGAGTTGATCGACCACACCGAAAAAGACGTCTTCGACCGCGGCCGGGTCGATCCCGCTGCGCTCGACCACCGCAGTGATGGCGTGCGCGCCGAGGTCGGCCGGGTGCACTTGCGACAAGCCGCCGCCTCTCTTGCCCACGGGAGTGCGGGCAGCGTCGACGATGT
>CAMDCC010000105.1 GCA_945889545.1 Bifidobacterium breve
GCCACCGCAACCGGCGGTCGCAGCACCTCCTCGACGCGCGCGACCCCGGCAACGCTCTCGATCCCGGCGACAACGGGCGTCGACTCCAACCCAGCGCCGCCCAGCGCACGGGCCACCGACTCGACGTCGGTCGCCGACTCGAGCTTCGGGACCACCACGCCGGCGAGCCAGGGGCCGAGCGCTTCTACGACGTCGGTCGCGAACCAGGGCGATGACACGGCGTTGACTCGTACATGCACCGCGATTGCGGGATTGTCGACTGCGAGCCGCTCCCCAACCTCTCGCGCGTGCACGCGCGCCGCCGCCTTGCCGTCGGCAGGCACGGCATCTTCGAGGTCGATGACGACCGCGTCAGGCTCGCTCCTCGGCAGCTTCTCGAGCACGTCCGGGCGGCTCGCGGGCGCGAAGAGGATGCTGCGCATCCTGCGTACCGCACACATGCCTTACGCCTCGGTTGGGCGCCGGCGCATGAGCGCGTCGCGACGCGCGCGGCACACGAGGTCATCGCGCTGATTGAACGCGCGGTGCTCGAAGGTCACGATCCCGGTGTCGGGACGGGACTTGGACGCCCGTGCCGCGATGACCTCACTCTCGGCGTGAATCGTGTCCCCCACGAACACGGGCGTGGGGAACGCCACCTCTTGGAAGCCGAGGTTGGCGATCGTGGTGCCGTGCGTCGTCTCGAGCACGCTCATGCCCACGAGCAGCCCGAGGGTGAACATGCTGTTCACGAGGACCGTCCCGAATTCTGTCTCGTTCGCGGCGTACTCCGCATCGAGATGCAAGCGTGCCGGGTTCATCGTCATGGTGGTGAACAGCACATTGTCGGTCTCGGTGACCGTACGGCTCAGTGCGTGCGGAACGACGAGCCCGACCTCGAGCTCTTCGAGCCAACGACCATGGTGCGGCAGCGCAGTCATCGTGACTCCCCGACTGGAAGACCCAGGCCCCGACTGATGACGAGACGCTGGATCTCGCTCGTCCCTTCACCGATCTCCAGGATCTTGGCATCTCGGTAGAAGCGACTCACCGGCGTCTCGTCGAGATAGCCGGAGCCCCCGAAGATCTGGGTCGCGTGACGCGCGGCATCGACCGCGGCTTCTGTCGCGTAGACCTTGGCCATCGCCGCCGCCTGCTTGAACGGCTGGCCCGAGTCCTTGAGCCACGCCGCCTTGTACGTGAGCAGGCGCGCGCTCTCGACCATGACCGCGAGATCTGCGCACCGGAACGCGATGCCTTGATTGGCGCCGATAGGCTTTCCGAACGCGTTGCGCTCGCTTGCGTATCGGACGCTGTGCTCCAGGCAGCCCTGGGCGAGCCCGACGGCCAGCGCCGCGATCGCGATCCGGCCGTCGTCGAGGATCGACAAGAACTGACGCAGCCCGCCGCCGCGTTCACCCAGGAGGTTCGCCGCCGGCACCCGGCACCCGTCGAGGGTGAGGGGATGGGTGTCGGAGGCGTGCCACCCCATCTTTCGATACGGCGGACCGACTTCGAGGCCGGGAGTGTCGGCCGGGACCACCACCGCGCTGATCTCATCGGCGCCCGTGAGCGCGGTGATCGTGATGAGACTCGTGATCGTGGTGCCCGAGTTCGTGATGAAGGCCTTCGTCCCGTCGATGACCCATTCATCGCCGTCGAGCGCGGCGCGCGTTCGAATCGCGCGGGTGTCGCTGCCCGCGTCCGCTTCGGTCAGGCCGAATGCGGCCAGTGCTCGCCCAGCGCAGAGGTCGGGGAGCCACTGCGCCCGCTGCTCGTCGGTTCCGAACACGGCGATCGGGGCCGCGCCGAGCCCAACCGCGGCTTCGAGGGTGATCGCCATCGACGAGTCCACCCGGGCAAGCTCTTCGATCGCGATGCACACCGTCGTGAAGTCCGCGCCAGAACCGCCGTACTCCTCCGGAAACGGAAGCCCGAAGAGACCGAGCTCTCCCATCGCCAGCACCGCATCGGTCGGGAAGGTGTGGTCGCGATCCCACGCTTCCGCGTGCGGTGCGATCTCGCGCTCGGCGAAGTCGCGCACGACCTTGGCGAAGGTCTCGTGCTCGTCGGTTCGCTGGAAGTCCATGTTTCGTAAAGCCCGTCGTGTTCGCACGGCTCGTCGTGTTCGACACCCATGCTCGTGAACGGTGTTCGTGAATGGCGTTCTCGGCTGATGCTAACGTCCTTTTCACGACGGTCGCACGGCTTGGGATGCACCGCTCGAGATCGTGAACGGGATGCGCATGCACATCGCCGACTTCCGCGCCAAGCTCAACGCGTGGCTCGACGCGCATCACGCCGAGCTCGCAGCGCCGTTCGCGCCACCGGGCACGCTCGACCAGCGGGTCGCGCAGATGCAACGCATGAAGTCGGTCCTGTTCGAGGCCGATTGGATGCGCTACGGATGGCCGGAGCACGTCGGCGGACTCGGCGGCTCGCCGATGCTCCGTACCGAGCTCGGGGCCGCGCTGGCCGGACGCGACTTGGCCGACCCCGGGCTCTTCTCTCTCATCGAAGTGCTCGCACCTACGTTGATCGACTTCGCTCGACCGGAGCTCGCCGCCGAGGTCGTCCCACGGCTGCTCTCCGGTGCCGAGATCTGGTGCCAGGGTTTCTCCGAGCCCGGCACCGGGAGCGACCTCTCTTCACTCAGCTGTCGCGCCGAGCCCGACGGCGATCCCGACACCGCTTCGACCTGGAGAATCAACGGGCAGAAGGTCTGGACCAGCCTGGCCCAGTACGCCGAACGTTGCGTCTTGCTCACGCGCACGGGGCCGGCCGACTCACGCCATCGAGGCATCACGGCGTTCTTCGTCGACATGGACACGCCCGGTATCACCGTCGCACCCATCGAGATGATCAACGGGATGCACGAGTTCGCCGAGGTGTTCTTCGACGACGTGGTGGTTCCGGCCGATCGGATGCTCGGCGAGCTCAACGGGGGGTGGTCTGTCGCGATGTCGATCCTCCCGTACGAGCGCTCGTCGTGCTTCTGGCAACGGATCGCCTACCTCTACCGGCGGCTCGAGATGATCGTGGAGGTCGCGCCCGACGACGACCGCGCCGCCGAGGTGATCGGCAACGCGTTCCTCCACCTCCACATGCTCCGATCCCGCTCGCGTGTCACACAGCACCGACTCGCGGACGGCGCCACGCTGGGCGCCGAGACGTCGATCGACAAGGTGCTCGTGGCCACCGGAGACCACATCGTGTACGACGCGGCGCGCCGGCTCCTGCCCGGGATCGTCGAGATGGACGACAGCGACGCCGGCGAGATGTGGCGCACCGAGTACCTCTACTCCCGAGCCGCGACGATCTATGGCGGGACCGCGGAGGTGCAGCGCAACATCATCGCCCGTCGACTCCTCGACCTCGGGACCGACGCCTGATGGACGCGGCCTGATGGACGCAGCCTGATGGACGCGGCCGAGCGTTCCCTCCTCCACGAGACGGTCCGAGACGCCCTCGCGGGTGGTAGGACGGGCAGTGGTACGGCTGCCGACGCGGTCCTCACCGAGCTCGGCTGGCTGGAGATGCTCGGCGCTGAGCCACGCGACGCGATCGACATCGTGTTCACGACGCTCGGAGAGACGAACACCGTCGCGACGGCACTCGACGACGTGGTCATCACCGCGCTCGGCATCGAACCGAGCGCCGATCTCACGGTCGTACTCCCGCCCTTCGCTACTTCGAATTTCCCGGGTCGGATCACTGACGGTGAAGTGCACATCGTCGGTCTCACCGGCGCTCGCATCGGCCGCGTGTCCCGTGTTGTGGTCGCGTGCGAGAGCGACGTCGGAATCCAACGCGTCATGGTGCCGGCGGCGGCCGCAACTGCTGCTGCGGTGCGCGGCGTCGACCCCGACGGGGGCTTCCACCTCATCGACATCCACCATGACGCAGTCGACGCCGTGCCAGTTGAGCCCGCCGTGTGGATCGATGCGGTCGCTGCGGGTCGCCGAGCGGTCGCCCACCAGATCGCCGGTGCGTGCCGAACGATGCTCGACCTGGCCCGAACGCACGCGACTGAGCGCGTGCAGTTCGGACGACCAATCGCGAAGTTTCAAGCCGTGCGTCATCGGCTCGCCGAAGCACTCGTCGCGGTCGAGGCGCTCGAGGCAACACTCATCGCGGCGTGGGACGAGCCCGGGCCGATGACGGCCGCGCTGGCGAAGGCCACGGCGGGCCGCACAGCGCGCACGGTCGGCGCCCACTGCCAACAGGTGCTGGCCGGGATCGGCTTCACCACCGACCATCCGTTCCACCGCTACCTCAAGCGCACCATCGCGCTCGAAGGGTTGTTCGGTTCGACCGAAACGATCGTGCTCGACCTCGGTCGTGAGCTGCTCGCTCAGCGGCGCGTGCCCACCCTCATCGAGCTCTAGTCAGCAAGAGCGCGCCGCCGGGAAGACCCCCGCCGGTCGCGACCACCACCACCTCAGCGCCGTCGACCTGGCGTTCGCCACCGTCACCGCGGAGCTGCACCACGGCTTCGTGCGGGAAACCGAACCCCTGCGTGCGCCCGGCCGAGAGCTGTCCGCCGTGGGTGTTCAGCGGGAGCTCTCCGTCGAGGGCGATGCGGGTTCCGCCTTCGACGAACGCCGACGCCTCACCGATCCCGCAGAATCCCAGCGCCTCGAGCCACGTGACGCAGTTGAAGGTGAACCCGTCGTAGATCTCGGCCACGTCGACGTCGGCGGGCTTCAAGTCGGTGCGGCTCCACAGATGCGCGGCGGGACCGAACACCATCGGCTCGTGGGTCACGGTGCCCTGGTCCCACGACACGCGTTCGGTGATCTGGGTGCCGACCGCCTCCACTCGGACGACTGGGTGCGGAGCGTCGGCCGCGGTCTCGACCGCAGAGACGATGAGCGCGATCGCGCCGTCGCACGGGATGTCGCAGTCGAAGAGACCCAGCGGAGTGGTGATCATGCGCGCGTTGAGGTAGTCGTCCATGGTCATCGGGTCTCGATAGATCGCCGCCGGGTTCACCACGGCGTTCGCGCGGGCATTGATCGCGATCCACCCGAGCATCTCGCGGTCGACGCCGAACCGGTGGAAGTACTGCGATGCGTACACGGCGATCCAGTTCGCGGCTGATGTCGCACCGAAGGGAATTCGCCACTGAAAGTCGCCGGCCCCGCGCCCACCCGCGGGCGGTGCGAGCCGGCCCGAACGCAACAGCTCGGTGGCGGTTGCTTCCCACACGGTCCGGTAGCAGAGGACGTGTCGGCACATCCCGGAGGCGACCGCCATCATCGCCGCGACGAGTGCACCGGAGTGCCCGGGTGTCTCCATCGCGCCGTGGTGCCAGGTCGAATGGATCCCGAGCGCGTTCTCCACGGCCTGGGTGCCACCCTCCGAGATCCCGGCGGCTCCGTTCACCGCTCCCGGCCACGTCGCGAGACCGTCGATGTCGGAGACCTGGAGGCCGGCGTCGGCGATTGCCTCCAAGCACGCGTCGACGGTGAGCGTGAGTGGTGCGCGCATCAAGCGGCGGCCAACCTCTGACATCCCGATCCCGGTGATCGCGACCCGGTCCTCGAACTTGTCGCTGACCGGCATCGCGCGCACTGTGACTTCCGGCAGCGCAGGCTCGGCCGCCGCAGCCAACGCCGCGTCCTGCTCCGCCTGGGGCGCGAACATCGCGAGCCAGATGTCTTCGTGTTGTTCGAACTTCACCTCGACGCGCAGACCCACGTGCACCGCTTCGGGCGCCACATCGATGATGTTCGTGAACAGGCGGACGCGGGGATCCTCGTCGAGCGCGACGATGGCGACGACGTACGGTGGCGTGAGATCCGGCAGCCACTGCTGAAGGTTGACGGTGCAGCCGATCACCGTGGCCAAGCCCGAGACGTCCGCTGTCTCGAGCTCGACGTGGCAGTCCGCGCACACAACCTGCGACGGATGCCAGAACCGAGCACACGCGGGGCACCGCTTGATGCAGAGGCGACCATCGCGGCCACCGGTCCAGAAGTCTTCGGTCTCGGGCAGCACCTGGGGCAGCGGTCGCACCAAACTCCTTTCCAAAATTCCTCAGGCCAAATTTCAGGCCCAAATTCTCAGGGCGGGTGCCCGAGCGCCTCGGGTGTTGCCGCGAAAATGTCGCTCTCTTAGGATGCTAACGAAGTAATCGCCGACCGCGTCGGCCGCGTGTCGTCGCGCGCGCCACGCGCCTGAAGGGGTCCGATGCAAGACGTGCTTGCGGGTATCCGAGTGGTCGAAGTCGCGAGCTGGACGTTCGTGCCGATCTCCGGAGCCGTGCTCTCGGAGTGGGGTGCCGACGTCATCAAGATCGAGCACCCGGAGAGCGGCGACCCGCAGCGCGGGTTGATCTCGTCGGGCCTGATCCCCGGCGCCGGTGACGTCAACTTCATGTTCGAGATCCCCAACCGCGGCAAGCGCTCGGTCGGACTCGACGTGTCGACAGACGACGGGCGCGAGCTGCTGTACAAGATCGTCGAGACCGCGGATGTGTTCGTCACCAACTATCTGCCCGACATTCGCAAGCGACTCGGCATCGATGTCGATGACATCCGGCGCCGCAACCCGAACATCATCTATGTGCGCGGCACGGGCCAAGGGACACGCGGCCCCGATGCCGAGAAGGGTGGCTTCGACGGTGCGACGTTCTGGGCCCGCGCCGGCCTCGCCATGGGGTTCAAAGAGCCGGCCGCCGAGTGGCCCGTCGACCAGCGCCCCGCGTTCGGCGACGTGATGGGTGGGTTGACGATCGCGGGCGGCATCGCCGCCGCGTTGCTGCGCCGCGAGCGCACCGGTACCCCGTCGATTGTCGATGTCTCGTTGCTCAACATGGGGATGTGGGCCCTCGCTCCCGACATCACCATGGCGAAGATCTTCGAGAACGTCGAGATGCCGGTCTTCAATCGCGACTCGCTCCCGAATCCGCTCGTGGGCACCTACCCGACGAAGGACGGCCGCTTCATCATCCTCGTCCTGCTCCAAGCCGACCGGTACTGGCCCGACCTGTGCGCGCACCTCGAACGTCCGGATCTCCTCGAAGATCCGCGCTTCAAAGACGGCGCCGCGCGCTATGAGCATCGTGAAGAGTGCATCCAGGTACTGCGCGAGGTCTTCCGCACCCGCACCTACGACGAGTGGTGCGAGCGGCTTCAGACGCTTCAAGGCGTATGGGCCCCGCTGCAGACCCCACTCGAGCTGCACAACGATCCCCAAGCCATCGCCAACGGCTACTTCGAGCCGATCACCGCGGCAAGTGGGACAGATTTCACCTTGCCAGCGAACCCCGTGCAGTTCGACGAAACACCGGTCGCGGTCCGCCATGCGCCCGATCACGGCGAGCACACCGATGAGGTGCTCCTCGAGCTCGGGCTCACCTACGACGAGATCATCGAGCACAAGGTGACGGGAGCAGTGCTGTGAGCGACTTGGACGGCGTCGACTTCTTCCGCGACGACAGATTCATCCCCGACCCGTACCCCTATTACGAGTTTCTCCGGGCCAAGTGTCCGGTGACGCGCGAAGCGCACCACGACGTGGTCATGGTGACCGGGTACGAAGAGGCCATCGAGGCGTTTCACGACAGCGCGACCTTCTCGTCGTGCAACGCCGTGACCGGCCCGTTCCCCGGCTTCCCGGTCCCGCTCGTTGGCGATGACGTCAGCGAGGTCATCGAGCAGCACCGCGACGCGCTGCCCTTCAGCGACCAGATCACGACCATGGACCCGCCGAAGCACACGGACCACCGCGGCCTGCTGATGCGGTTGATCACCCCGAAGCGCCTCAAGGAGAACGAGGACTTCATGTGGCGGCTCGCCGATCGCCAGATGGACGAGTTTCATGCGCGAGGCGAGTGCGAGTTCATCCGCGACTACGCCAAGCCTTTCGCAATGCTCGTCATCGCCGACTTGCTCGGCGTACCCGAGGCTGACCACGAAGAGTTTCAGCGCAACCTCGGAACGAGCGCGATCGGGAGCACCGACCACGACGCGATGACCCACGCGCCGCTCGAGTTCCTCTACGACCAGTTCAGTGCGTACGTCGAGGACCGCCGCCGAGAGCCGCGGGGCGACGTGCTCACCGGACTGTCTGCCGCCACGTTCCCCGACGGCTCGATGCCCGAACCCGGTGACGTGGCTCGGATCGCGGCCAACCTGTTCGCGGCTGGCCAGGAGACGACGGTGCGCCTGCTCGCCGCCGCACTCCAATTCATCGGAGAGCGTCCTGAGCTCCAACAGCTGTTGCGCAACGACCGCAGTCGCATCCCGAACTTCATCGAGGAGACGTTGCGCTTCGACGGCCCGATCAAGGGCGACTTCCGACTGTCACGGACCCCGACCACGATCGGTGGCGTCGACGTCCCCGCCGGCACCACGATCATGGTGCTGAACGGAGCCGCAAACCGCGACCCGCGAAAGTTCGAGAACCCCAACGAGTTCGACGTCGACCGCGCCAACGCACGCAACCACATCGCATTCGGGTTCGGAGTGCACACCTGCCCTGGCGCACCACTCGCCCGGGCCGAGACCGTCGTCAGCCTTGAACGAGTCCTCGACCGCATGGCCGACATCAAGATCTCGGAGGCTCACCACGGACCGGCCGACGCACGGCGTTACGAGTACGCACCGACGTACATCCTCCGCGGACTCCAACACCTCCACCTGGAGTACACACCCGTCGGCAAGCCATGAGCGACGCGCTGCGCGACGCTCAGGCTATGCGCCGCGCCATGCTCGGCGACGAGTACGTCGACGCGGTAGCAGCGGAACCCGGCACTGTCGACGCAGAGCTTCAGGACTTCATCGTCGGCACGGCCTGGGGAGTCTGGGCCCGCGGCGGTCCATTGACATCGCGCGATCGGAGCCTGCTCGTGATGGCGATGACCGCGGCGCTCGGCCGGATGGAGGAGTTCCGCCTGCACGCGAGCAGCATCGAACGCACCGGCGTCACCGACGAAGAGCTCGACGAGCTGCTGTTCCAGATCGCCGCGT
>CAMDCC010000106.1 GCA_945889545.1 Bifidobacterium breve
TGGAGGATTGCGTGAGGATTGCGTGAGGATTGCGGATTGCGTGAGGATTGCGAACTGAAGGGAGAGAGCCTCTTTTCGACGGATCGGCGGCCGACAGGCCAGAATCCTGGCCTTATGAACATCGTCGTCTTCGTGAAGCAGATCCCCGACCCGACCCTGCCGGGCGAGCTGAACCCCGATCACACGCTCAAGCGCGAGGGCAAGCTCATCCTCGACGAGTCGGACAGCTACGGCGTCGAGATGGCGCTCCAGCTTGCCGACAAGGCGGGTGGTGGCGAGGTCACGCTCGTGTCCATGGCACCGAACAACGAGGTGTCAGGGCTCCGCACCGCGCTCGCGATGGGTGCCGCCAAGGCCATCCTCATCTCCGACGAGCCGCTGGGCGGCAGCGACGCGCTGAGCACCGCGAAGGTGCTCGCCAAGGCGGTCGAGCGTGCCGGCGATGTCGACTTGGTGCTCGGGGCGACCGAGTCGTCCGACGGCTACACGGGTACGACGCCGGCGCAGGTGGCCGAACTGCTCGGCTGGCCGTCGCTCACATTCGCGAAGCATGTGGAAATCGAGAACGGCAAGGTGACGATCCAGCGCCAGACCGAAGCCGGGTACGACGTGGTCGAGGCATCGCTTCCTGCGGTGCTGAGTGTGACGGCCGGTGTGGTGGAGCCGCGGTACCCGTCGTTCAAGGGGATCATGGCGGCGAAGAACAAGCCGGTCGACGAGGTGAAGGTCGCCGACCTCGGGCTCACCCCCGAGCAAGTGGGTTGGGCCGGCGCGCGTCAGACGATCACGAACGTGACTGCCGCGCCCGCACGCGAAGCCGGCGAGAAGGTTGAAGACGACGGCTCCGCGCACGAGCAGATCGTGGCGTTCCTCGAGCAGCTCAAAGTCATCTAGCTCAAGTCATTTAGGAGTCTGGACATGAAGATCTGGGTGTATGCCGAACCGTCGCCCGAGGGTGACAAGCCGGCCACGAGCACGCTCGAGCTGCTCACGAAGGCACGCGAGCTGGGCGACACGGTGGAAGCCGTGTACGTGGGCGCGAATGCCGACGCGATGGCCGGTCCGCTCGGCGAGTTCGGTGCAACCAAGCTCTTCGTCGCCGACCGCGGCGAAGCACTGCCAGGTGTGGTGGGCGCGGCGGCGCTCGCGTCGCTGGTGGAGGCGAACCAGCCCGACCTCATTCTCTTCGCACAGAGCTACGACGGTCGCGACGCACTGGCGCGCCTGTCGGTGAAGCTCGATCGTCCGGTCGTCACGAATGGCACCGACCTCAAGGTGGTCGACGGCAAGGCCGTTGTCGGCACGGCGATCTTCGGTGGCAACACGCTCGTGGAGACGGAGTTCGAAGGCCCGACCCCGCATCTCGCGGCGATCCGCCCGAAGTCGTTCTCGGCGGAGGCCGGTGGCGGCGCGGCTGCGGCCATCGAGCAGGTCGGTGCGCTCGACCTCGGTCGCGCCGGTGAGGCGAAGGTGCTCGAGCACCATGTTGAGGAGCAGGAAGGTCCGAAGCTCGAAGAGGCCACGATCGTGGTCTCGGGCGGACGCGGGCTCGGGAGCGCGGAAGCGTACGAGCCGTTGGTGGAAGGTCTCGCCAAGCTGCTGAAGGGCGCATCGGGCGCGTCGCGCGCCATCGTCGACGCGGGCTGGGTGCCGTACTCCAAGCAGGTTGGTCAGACCGGCAAGACCGTGAAGCCCAAGGTGTACCTCGCGCTCGGGATCTCCGGTGCCACGCAACACCTCGTGGGTATGAAGAGCTCCGACAACATCATCGCCGTCAACAAGGATTCCGAGGCACCGATCTTCTCGGTTGCCGACCTCGGCATCGTCGGTGACGTGCACAAGGTGATCCCGAAGCTCATCGAAGCGCTGCAAGCCCGCGGCTGAGCCGGGCTCCCGGCCGCCGCCTACGCGGTGGGCTCGGCCCACGACACCTCCGCTACCGATCGCCACTGGTGGCCCGAGAACAACATGTGGTCCAGCAGGAGCACGTCCTCGTCGAGGCATTCGACCCGCAGTCCCTCGTAGCGGGCCACGTCGGCCGCCGTCGGCGCGAGCCGGTCGTCGTCGACGAACGTCACGAGCACGAGCTCCTCGGCGCCCATCTCCTCGGCCACCGCCACGAGCGCCTCGGCCGTGTTGGCGGTCGGGTCCTGGCACACGGTGCACGGGCAGTTGAAGGCCGCGCCACACAGGTGCATCGACGCGTCGATGCCCAACAAGAGCTGGCCCTCGGTGTGCTCGTCGCACACGAGGTGCTGGATGATCTCGACCACATCGTTCGGTCCGCGCACGGTCGGCATCTGCCGTCGTTCCGATCGCGAGTACTCGCGCTTCGCCATGACTGGTAACTCCTCCCCTGGAAGATCCCTGCGGGATCAGTCGCGACGCGTTGGGACGCGTCGCATCACGGCGGGGAAGTGCAGGGGGAAGTGACGGAGTGTGTTGGCTCAGGCTGCGCGCTGTTGGGGTGGCGCGCGTCGGCGTTGGTGTTCTTTGATGTGGTGGCGGCGGCAGCGGAGCTCGAGGTGGTCGAGGTCAGTGGGGCCGCTGTCGATCCATGGGATGCGGTGATGCGCGTCGCACCAGTCGGCGGGCACATCGCACCCGGGTTCCACGCAGGTGCGATCGCGGGCGTTCAAGGCGCGGCGTTGCGCGGGCGTGGGGATACGGGTACGGCGACCAACGTCGAGGACTTCCGACGTGCCGCGCATGATCACCCGGCCGACTGCGGCATCACAGGCGAGACGCACCGCGGTGTCGCGGTCGATCGGTCCGAAGCCGACGATCTCACAACGCGCGGTGGTGAGGTCGGCGGGGAGACGACCTGTCAGGGTGTCGAGGTCGACGATCACATCCATCGCGGTTGGTGTGGCCGGTCGTTCTCCCATGGCCAACCGGACCAACGCATCAGCGCGGCGTTGCGCGAGGGTGCGAGGCGGCTCTGGTCCGTCGGTGGGATCCGGTGGCTCCATCGCGTCGAGCGTCGCGACGAGCCGGGCGCCGGCTTCGGCGTCGATGTACCCGTCGATGCGGGCCATCTTGTCGAGCACCGGTGAGAGGTGGAAATGGCGCCGGTCGAAGCGCCGGTCGGGTGGCTCGTGATCGATGAGCGATTCGGCGATGGTGCGCCAGTGGTTCACCACGACCTTGAAATCCTCGGGGCTGACCGCCTGCGCAGCGTCGATGATGGTGTCTTCATGATCGGCATACAGGTCTTCCACATGGCGGGCGGCCCGCGCAGCGACCTCGACGTGCGCCGGTGAGATGTCACCCGCGGCCAGCGCCTTGGCCGTGCGCTCGTTGCCGTGCACCAACCGAGCGGTGCGGACCAACACGCTGGCGTCGGCCTTGGTGGTGGCGGTGCGATGCGCCAGCCACGAGCTGGCACTCAGCGCGCCGTCTTCGGCCCATGCTGCCGCCGCGTCCCATTGGCCCGTGAGGCGAAGCACCTCCGCGTCGAGCTCCTGCTTGGCCAAGAGGACCTGAAGCAGCCGAGCCGACAGGGCCGCGCCGGACCACCCGGTGCGGTCCTCGCCCACTGCGTCGATCATTGAAGCGAACATACGTTCGATTATAGCAGGGGGTGTGACACACCAAACCGCCCCCCTGACCAGCCAAAACGTCGATATTGGCCGGATCAGTGGCACGAAGCGGCCTTCAGGAAAACACCGTTTTTCCGGCCGCGGCGGCCTGGATCGCTGGCCGGATCTCAGCCTTGGCTCGGATCACCACGTGGGTCCAGTGCCCCCAACGCCCGTCGGCGTTCACGGCGGCAACCCAGCGTTTGGAGGCGATCTCCTTCTGGTCGTCGGCGGCGGTCTGACGGCCCTTCCCTTCCAGCATCAGGAATTGCCGGCCGGGCAGCTCGACAAGGAAGTCGGGGATGTAGCGACGGGCCTTGCCGTTGTGGCGGTACGGGATCTCGCAGAACAGGTGGTCGTTCTTCACATACGCCACGACGCCGGGATCAGCCTCGAGTTCCAGAGCGATGTGACGCTCGAGCTCGGAGTCGCAGACCACGTAGTTCACGTGGGACTTGGTGGTGGGCTCCGGGTTCTTCTTCGCGGTCTGGAACGCCACGTCGGTCGTGGTGCCTTCGGGTTGGAACTCGTCGAGCACCGGCAGAAGCGTTCCGCCGTCGACACCCGGTCGGAGCGCGTCGCGGAGCTGCTCGGTGATCTGGGTCTTGTAGAGCTCGTTGTCGAGCTCACCTTCGTCGACGCCGGCGCCCAGCGAGACCAACGTGGCGATGAAACGCTCGACGGCTCGCACGGCTTGCGGGAAGAGCGCCTCGCGATTGTCCTGTCCTTGGATGACGCGCGATCCGAGCTCGAAGCACAGTCGTTGTCGGCGGTAGCTCTCCCACATGCGGCGGTGGTCGTGTTCGTCGGAGCCGAGGCCCTTCACTCCGGCGACGCTCGTGCGTGTGGGGTCGTGCTCGGCAGCAACGCCAATGCCGGGCATCGAATCCCAATCGATCTCGAGGATCGCCTTGGCCTCGTGAACGATCGCAACAACGCGCGGAAAGCGAATCTCGAGCGCAGCGCGGTCCCGTACCGCGACGATCGACGTGAGTCGAGGCGGCGTGGTGATCGAGGTCGTACCGCTCTTGGCAAACGGCAACATCTGAAACGGCACGCCGTAGACGTCGACGTACTCGGGAGTGGACAAGTCGTCGTATGACGATCGGCGCAACCCGCGCCCGACTACTTGTTCGCACAACAGCTGACTTTGGAACGCGCGCAAGCCGAGCGGAACCTGTCAAGGCTTTTGAGACAAGTTGTCATGCGGATTTGATGAGTGCTTCGAGGGTTGGTTCGTTGATCCACGCGACGGTTGGCAGTTTGGGTGGCGTCGGGCGCCGGTGCCGGAACCGTGCGGGGTTGGCGGCGTAGGCGGTGTCGAGCGTGCGGGCGCGCTGGGCACGGATCTCGGTGGCGGTGCCGTAGTGGACCGACGCGGGGGTGTGCAGGCCGATGCCGGCGTGGCGGTGCACGTGGTTGTAGTGGTCGAAGAACACCGCGCAGAACGAGCGGGCGTCTTCGATGGAGCCGAACCGGCCGGGGAACGCCGGGCAGTACTTGAGGGTCTTGAAGTTCGCTTCGGAGTACGGGTTGTCGTTGCTCACGTGGGGGCGGCTGTGACTGCGGGCGACACCGAGGTCGACGAGCAGCTGCGCGACAGGCTTGGAGGTCATCGACGTGCCCCGATCCGCGTGCAAGGTGAGCGTGTGGCGGTCGATGCCGTGGGTGGCGAGCGCCTCCGCGATGAACGCCTCTGCGAGCTCGCCAGTCTCGGCGCCAGACACCATCCAACCGACGACGTAGCGGCTGAAGATGTCGATGATCACGAACAGCTCGTAGTAGACGCCGCGGGTCGGACCCGCCAGCTTGGTGATGTCCCAACTCCACACGCGGTTGGGGGCCGTGGCGATGAGCTCGGGCTTCTTCTTGGCTGGGTGCGTGCGCTGGCGGCGCCGCTCGCGGTTCTCCCCGGCGAACGCCAGCAGCCGATACATCGTGCTGATGGAACACAGGTAGATGCCGTCATCGAGGAGGCGGGCCCACACCTGGGCGGGAGCAAGGTCGCAGTACTCCTCGCTGCGTAAAACGCTGAGCACATGCTGGCGTTCGGTTTCGGTGAGCGCGTTCGGTGGTGTCGGCCGCGGTGCCGGCGGGCCCGCCACCCGGGCCCGGCGGCGCCGATAGCGGGTGGCCCGCGACGAGCCCAGCAACACGCACGCCCGACTGGTCGACGTCACCGCGGCCAGGTCGCCAAAGTGCACCTCGATCACGGCTTCGGCTTCGGGTCGCAGTCCGCGCTCTCGGAGAGCAGCTCCAAGAGCGCGTGTGCTTTTCCCGTGATCTCCAACGCGAGCTTGGTGCGGGCCAGCTCCGCCTCGAGCCGCTCGTTCCGGCGGCGCAGCTTCTCCACCTCGACCTGCTCCGGCGAACGACGCTGCTTCACCCTCGGTGCCAACCCGCCCCACGCGCCCGCGTCGGCGGCCTTGCGCCACTCCGCGATATGCGACGTGTACAAGCCCTCACGGCGCAACAACGCGCCACGTTCGGCCGAACCACTCGCCAACGCGTCGTACTCAGCCAGGATGCCGGCCTTGTACCCGGCGGTGAAGGTACGCCGCCGGGGCCGGGCAGCCGGATCAGGCTCGTCCACCACCCCATCATCGACGCGCGCGCTCAAATGCAGTCGTCATGGTCATCGGTCTACGTGCTCCGGTCTCGCCCTGTAGGGATGATCGGCTACCACAGCCGTCTCACATCACCCTGACAGACAGGGGGTCGCTCGCATACCGAACATACGTCAGGGTGTTGCCCGCGACCTCAAGCCGCTTCTGGGCAGCCAACTGCTTCAGCCCCTCGACAGTGGTCTTCCAGTTCGCGTTGCTGCCTGGGTGAAAGGTTCGCCCTTCGTACTCGAAGTCGCCCTTCGTACTCGAAGTCGACGGTCGTATTCTCTCGAAAGCCTTGCGATGTCAATTGATTGCGTCGGTACCGCCGGCTGCCGGCCGGCAGCAGTTCGGGGTTGGATTGCTCCTCGCGCGTCATCGGTCGTCGTGAGCCATCCGTCAATTCCAAATGCGTGTACTGACCCAGCCCAGGTGCGTCAGCCGCTCGTTCATCGCGATCGCGGTATGACTGTCGATACTTCACGCGATCGCGATCGCGCGCGTACCAGAGGATGTAGTCGGTCACACTTTCGAGCAACTTGGCGCTCGAACCGCCTGTCTTCTGGACGGTGATCGTGCCCACTCGGTTCTCGGCTCCGAATACTTCGTCGAGCAGCAAGCCGACGCGAAGCAGGTTCTCTTCACCGATCTGCACGAAGATCGAGCCCTCGTCAGTCAGTAATTCCTTCGCCACGAGCAGTCGGTCGCGTAGGTACGTCAGGTACGAGTGCACGCCGAGCGTCCACGTGTCGCGGTAGGCCTGGATCTGCTCGGGTTCGCGCGTCAGTGAGCCATCGTCGGTCTCGCGCGGTGACCGCTCGTCGATCCTGGCCTGGAAGTTGGAGTTGTAGTTGATCCCGTACGGGGGATCGACGTAAATGCACTGGACCTTGCCAGCCATCCGCTCGCGTTCGAGCAGGCTCGTCATCACCACGAGGGAGTCGCCGAGGATCAGACGGTTCGTCCAGTCGACGTCGTGTTGGTAGAAGCCGAGCTCCTTGTCGCGCTCGAGCTGCGGGTCGCCGAAGAGCGCCATCTGCGGCGCTTCCTTGCGGGCGGCGGCGAGGATCGCTTCGGTGGAGAGGCGCTCGTGGATGTGGATGCTGACCGCGTCGACCTCGAACGAGGTGCGTTCCGCCTTGCCGGCCCAGTGGAGCTGCGGGTCGATGCGGGGGTCGTACTCGTACTTCTTGGTGGGCGGCTTCTCGGTCTCGTAGCGGGCGAGTCCGGCCTCGGGGTTGTTGAGGCGCGTGGCGTCGTCGTGGCGGTAGTCGTCGACCTGTTTGGTCGCGGCCTTCTTCGCGGCGCGCTTCGCGGGCGCCGCCTTCTTCGTGGTGCGCTTTGCCGGTGTGGCCACCCAAACCCCCCGTGACGAGGCCCCCGTGGTCGTCAGCGTGTGACGCTACCGCCGCGTTTGTCTGTCAGGGTGACGACATGCGAGGGTGTCACTCGTCGGGAGTTATCCGCCCGTACTGGTCGGGGAGGCTGCCCCAGCCGTGTACGGGCACGGGGAGGTCGAATTCGTCGTCGTCGAGGTCGGGCGCTTCGTCGATGAACCCCGCGGCCATGTCGTTGAGATAGCGGAACTGGGCGTCGCGGTCGGGACATCCTCCGGAGGCATACGCGGTAACGGATCGGCACTCGGCGAACTTGCGGGGGTTGCTCTCCGGAGCCGTGTGCGCAGGTCCGAGTCCTGCCGAGGGCGCAACCGCTCCGGAGTCCGATGCCGTGTCAATCGTTGGTTACGAAACGCAGCACGCGGCACTGGAGCGCGGCGTTGACGAGTTGAAGAAGCGCTGATGAGCCGGTTGCGAGTCGTGATCGAACACGGAGCAGCGACCCGCTACGCCGTGTGCGCATGCTCGCCGCTGCCGACGCCGCGCTCCGCCGCCTCAGTCGACAGCGCGCGGGTCGTCAGACGCTCGTATAGTTGTTCGCATGTCGGCGGTGCGCGGTTCGTTCGCCGAGAGCCGCTCGACCGGTCGGCGCCTGCTGCTCGCGACGATCCTGGTGTTGGCCGGTTTCTCCACGCTCCATAGTCCGGTCTTGGATCAGGCCACCGCGGTGCTCGGTGACGCCGTGCACATGACGCCCACCACGGATGACTTGCACCCCGATGGCGCGCAGCCGAAGGGGCCGCACGCGTCCAACGCTGAATGGATGCTTCACGCACTTGCAATGTGCGCGGCGATCGTGGTGCTCTGGGTGCGGTCGTCGGTCGCAGGCTGTCGCCTGACTCGAGGCGTGATCGTCTCACACGACGCCCCGATTCTGGGCGGCGGCTATCTCCCGACTGGGCCGGCTCCTCCTGTACGTGCGTTGCGGAGGTTCGTCGTACTCCGACACTGATCCGCCTCCCGGCGCGTCGCTGACTGGCCGAACCCCAGCTACCTCCGAGCCTTCACCTGAGTCTGCTTGCGCGGCTCTGAGCCGATGTAGGGCCTTCGGTTGCGACGCGATCGCTGTCGTTCGACCCGTGTCGATCCAATTCAGGAGGCCTTCGTTGCAGCTTCACCGGACAACCTCGTTCCCCAACGCAGTCCGACGCGGCGTGCTCGGCGTCGCGCTCGGAGGTGCCGCCTGGCACCTGTGGCAGCGCGTGATCTCCATGACTACCTTCCCACCCTTCGCCCGGCTGATCGGCGAGCTCGTCGCTCCCGAGCCAGGCATGGAGGTCTATGACCCAAGCGCCGGCGCAGGGATGTTGCTGCGCGCGGCGAGCGGCGCGGCGTC
>CAMDCC010000107.1 GCA_945889545.1 Bifidobacterium breve
CCTCACGGCGGTCACACGCCGCTTGGTCGACGCCATCCTCACCGTCCCGGCCGACGAGTCGCAGCTCGAGCAGCGCGCGGCCGAACTCGAGCTGCTGGTCGCGAAATTGGAAGACGCAACGCCAGACGAAGCGGATGCGGCGCGCCCGCTCGAACGCAGCCACGACGATTACCTCCCCCGAAGCCCCTTGGTTGGTGAGCTCAACGTCGTCGCGCCGCCATTTGCATGGGAGTTTCACGATGGACGGGTCCGCGCACGCGGGACGTTCAGCGCGGCCCACGAAGGCCCGCCCGGCTACGTGCACGGCGGCTGGGTCGCGCTGGCATTCGACGAAGCGCTTGGCATCGCCAACGTCGCATCCGGGAATCCGGGCATGACGGCTCGGCTGACTGTGCGCTACCGACGTCCCACGCCACTGCACGTCGACCTTGTGATGGAAGCGTGGGCCGAGCGGGTCGAGGGGCGCCGCGTCCACACGCTGGGACGGCTCATGGACGGCGACACCGTCACCGCCGAGGCGGAGGGCATGTTCGTGAACATCGGCGCCGAGCGTGCGCTTGAATACTTCGGCGAGCGTCCGGCCAGTCCCGAACCCACCGACCCCCTCCCCTAACCCCTCGACCTCCCTAAACCCCCGACCTCCCTAACCCCTCGACCTCCCTAAACCCCCGAATGTGCGTCACTTCCCCGCGATAGTCGCGGGAATTTGACGCAGATTGGGTCGAGATCAGCGGCGCGCCAACAACGGCATCACTGCTTCGCCGAGCAGACGGGCGGTGCGGGGGTCGCTGGCGTCGACTGCACCGAGGATCGCCCATTCGGTGCCGCCGTCAGCCAGCACTGCGAGCGCATTCGCGACCGTGGCCGGGCCGCCGATGATCGCTTGGCCGGACACGTTCAACTTCGCGGCGCGTTCGTTTGCGGCAACGTCGGTCTCATCGAGTACGACCAGCCCGCTCCACGTGCAGGCGAATGGCGCGCGTGCAGCCGTCGACCGCATTGCGCGAGCCCACTCCATGAAGAGCGCTGGGTTGATACCCCAGGCGTTCCAGCCGTCGGCCTCACGTGCCGCCAATTCGCGGACCGTTGGAGCGAGTCCACCAACCCATACCGAAGCGCCCTGATCGCGTACCGCGAGCACTGTCCGCTCGAGCTCGCGAACTCGCTCCTCGACTGATCCGAAGCCCAGTCCGAACGACTCGTTCTCCTCCCGGCTCTCCGAGTCGCCCGCGCCGACACCGGCGATGACGCGCCCGGGGGCGATGCGCACCGCAGTGCCCACCGCGGCCGCCGTCGACGCGGGTGGGCGCATCGATGAGCGCAACACCAGCGTGCCAATCGACACCCGCGCGGTTGCCTCGGCAACTGCGCCAAGCAGCGCCATGGCTTCGAGCGCGGGCCGCAGTTCGCCGTCGCGACCACGGCGGAACACATGGTCATAGACGAAGACGCCATCCACACCGCATTCCTCCGCGGTGCGCGCAACGGCGAGTGGAATCTCGGCGTCCTGCACGAACGAGGGCAACGTGAGACCGATACGCATTCGCCCACTCATGCGGGCGCTCATGCGATCAACTCTCGGGCCAGCGCAGCCGCGCCCACAACGCCGGCCTGAGCGCCGAGCTCCGCGAGCACGATGGGCACGGCCGGCCGGAACGCAGCCCCCTCGAGATGTTGATCGAAGGCGACGCGTATCGGGTCGAGCAGCAGATCGCCGAGAGCGACCAACCCGCCCGCCACCACGATGATCTCCGGGTCAAGGATGTTGGCGAGCCCCACGAAGCCGAGCGCTACCTGGCGCGCGTAATCACCCAGGATGGCAATGCCGTCGGCTTCACCGGCTTTGGCCGATTCACCCACGTGCAACCCGGTCACCGCGTCGCGATCCCCGCCCGCGCGCGCGAGCACGTTCGGCGCGACGCCGTCGGCACAACGCGCTCTCGCCAAGTGCCCGAGCGCGGTGCCCGACGCCGCGGCTTCCCAATGGCCCTTCTCGCCGCACGCGCACATCAACCCGTGCGGATCGAACTGCCAATGCCCCACCTCGGCGGCAAACCCGTGCGCGCCGCGATAGATGCGGCCGTTGATCACGATGCCACCACCGACTCCGGTGCCGAGCGTGATCACCAACGCGTGGCGAGCACCTCGAGCGGCACCGTGGCAGACCTCACCCCACGCCGCGACGTTGGCATCGTTGTCAACGACGACCGGAAGTCCGGTTGCTTCTGCCAGTGCCGCGCGCAACGGTGCTTGGCGCAGCATCGGCAGGTTTGGTGCATAGTGCGCCATCCCATCGCCGTCGATGAGCGCGGCCACGCCGACGCCGACCGCGCTTGCTCCCGATGACGCAACGAGCGTGCTCGCGTGATCCGCGATCGTGGCGACGAGCTCGTCAAAGTCGCCTTGGGTGCGCTCGTGCTGCTCATCGAGCACCTCACCCGTCGGCGCGACAGTCGCGACTCTGAGGTTTGTGCCGCCCAGGTCGACCCCAATAGTCGGCCCAATAGTCGGCCCAATAGTCGGCCCGATGGTGGGTTGGGTCACTCCGCGAGGTCGAGATGCCGCAGCGTTGCTCCGGCGGATGATTCGGTGTCAGCCTCTTCCGCGGCCTCGTCATGACGCGCATCCTGCTGCTCACGAACGGCCTTGCCGGCCGCATCCACCACACACTGCGCAGCGAGGAGCAGCTCCTGCGCGGCGCGCACCACGTGCTCGGCGACCTCCGGGCCGGCCTCGAGCAGCGCACCGACGAGCGACTCGATCGCGCTCGTCGGCGGCAGCCCAGGTCCGGCGTCCGGCTCGCCGGCCGCGCCAGCCGCGCCGGTCAAGACCTGGAGCACCGGCTCACTGGTGCTGGGCTCACTGGTGCTGGGCTCACTGATTTCTGGTTCGTTGGCTTCCGGTTCGTCGAGCACGGGCTCGCTGCCGTGCAGTTGCGTGCTCATCGACGCGACCTCTCTCTTCAATTCCTTGAGTGCTGTTCCCACGATCATGCCCGCCGCCCGCCGCTTGATCATCCCCGGGAGCGGGATGGCCACGTCGACCAGCAGGTCGTAGGTGACCAACGTGCCCAGACCGTCGGCTTCGAAGCCATACCGCCCGTCGAGCTGACGGAGCACATCGCCTTCCACGAGGGTCCACGAGAACGCTGCGGGAGCCTCGGTGTAGTCATACCGGAGCACGTAGTGGATGCTGCGGCCGAGCCCGGCGACGCGGTATTCGACCTGCTTCCCGCGCCCCTGGTCGTCGCGCTCGAGCACGGCAGCGTGCTTCACATCCTTCGCCCACTCGGGGTACCGCTCGAAGTCGGTGGCGACCGTCCAGCACAGCTCGGGCGATGCTCCGATGCTGATCCGTTCGTGCGCTTCATCTGCCATGTGCCCATCGAACCAAGACCCGCGGGCTTGCGCAACTTGGAGCCCGCGAATGGGTGCGCGAATGGGTCAGGGTCAGCGGGGCTTCGGAGCTGGACGGGGTGGAAAGACGCCAAGGCGCGCCGCCCACAACCCCACCAAGCCGAACGGGAGCATCGGCACCAACACGCCGAACGGGTCCGCCGCGGCGCTGGCCACGGTTACAAGCAAACAGGCGCCGAACGCGCCGAAAAGCTGCCAGCGCACCTCGGTGGGAGCGCCACCAACCGTCAGGAACAGGCTCGCGACTTCGAGGTCCTCGCCCTGAGCGCTCCTGGAGAACGCGACCGCAAGCGCCCACGCCCACACGACGAGGGAGAGACCGAACAGCACGAGCGCCGTGCCGACCGCAACTTCCTCGAAGTCGTCGACACCCAGCGCGAACGGAATCGCGGTGAGTGCGAACACCGCATTCGCAACCCACGACGCAACGATGATCGAGCGGCCTGCCATCTTCTTCACGCTAACCAGCGAGTTGCAAGAGACTGAGATCGCCAGCGGCGAGGGGTGCGAGCCGTTTGGTCAGCACGTCGTACGAGAAGTCGGAACGTGCTCGACGGAGCGCGGCCTCACCGATCGTCGCCCGCAGAGCGTCGTCGGCGAGCAGCCGCGCGATCGCGTCTCGTACCGCCGCCACATCGCGCGGCTCGACCACGAAGCCGGTCTCTGCGTCGATCACTGCTTCAGGTGCCCCACCGCTGGTCCCTCCGACCGCAGGGATCGCACACGCCGCGGCTTCCATGTAGACGATCCCAAACCCTTCAGCTTCGAGTCCTCCCCATCGGTCGCGGCTCAACATGGCAAACACGTCGGCGCAGCCATACACCAAGGGAAGATCGGCACCCGAGACACGACCGAGGAAGTGGCACCGCTCCCCAAGCGGTTTCGCGCGGCGCTCCAATCGCGCTCGGTCGCGACCGGTCCCAGCGATTGCAACGTGCACGCCATCGAGACCGGCAACCGCGTCGAGGAGCACATCGAACCCTTTGCGGGGCACGAGTCGACTCACGCCAACCACGAGCGGAGCGTCGGGCGGGATACCCAGACGCGTACGCACGGCATGTCGCTCATCCGATGTCAACGGATGAAAGCGCGTCGGGTCGACCCCTGGCGGAACGACGAGAGTTGGGACCTCGCGCTTCGCGGCACGCATCACGGTGCTCGACGAGAACGCACCAGCGACGATCACGCCGGCCGCACCGCGCAGCACCCGCTTCCCGATCGCGCCAGCGACCGGGATGCTGCCGTAGACGGAGACCTCCGCACCGTGCGCCACGATCACGTACGGCGCTGCGGTCAAACGAGGCCCGATCGCACCGAGCGGCACCATTGGATCGATGAAGATGACCGCAGCGCCAACGTCACGGGCGAGGTCGTCGACCCGTTGGCGGACCGCGCGCGTCGGAAGCAACAACGACTGGTGGGCGCGCTCGATGCGGAACTTCTGCTCGACATCCCATGCCGCAGCATCGGGATGCG
The DNA here is from genome assembly GCA_945889545.1 of Bifidobacterium breve. Taxonomy (GTDB): domain Bacteria; phylum Actinomycetota; class Acidimicrobiia; order IMCC26256; family PALSA-555; genus SHVJ01. Next base: position 4,893 of record CAMDCC010000107.1, read on the forward strand.
CGGTCGTAAAGACCGTCGTCTCGGCGGGTGGGAGCCGACTCCAGAGCTCGTAGAGATAGGACTGGATACCGCCAACCTTCGGCGGGAAATCATTGGTGGCGAGCAGCGAGGTCATGGGCCGGGATGCTCGGCCGCGAGTGCGCCGGCGTCGTCAAGCGCCACGGCTCGCCGTTGCTGCATCGCTCGACCCCTCAGTGCCACAACGCCGATCGCTGCCGCCACTGCACCGGCTCCGAACGCACCTCGATACCCGGCGAACGATGCCACGCCGCCGACGATCAACGATCCCAGCCCTTGCGACAGGTCGAAGAAGCCACTGAACGTGCCGACCACCGAAGCGCGCTCGGTATCGGGCGCGCCGGCCAACGCGAGCAAGAGCAACGCCGGATACAACATCGAAGCGCCCGCAGCGAATGCAACCGTCCCGAGCAACAGCCCCGCCGTCGTCCCCCACGCCGCCATGATCACCATCCCGATCATCGAGAACGTGAGCGCAATCGCGCCGGCGGTACGCCCGCCGAGCCGGTCCGGAAGGCGGGCGCCGACGACCCGGACGACGAGCACGAGTCCGCCATAGAGCAAGAAGACTGTGTCGGCGCTGCCGAGCCCGACGTCGTCCACGTACAGGGGCACGAACGCGGTGAACGCGGCGAGCGCGATCAGGCCAGAGAAGAGGATCGTGCCGGGACCGACCGCGGCTCGGTTGATGATGCGCGAATCGGTCGGGACACCCTCGGGCCGTGGCACCTCCCGCGTGCACGCGCCGAGTGCCGCCGCGAGGAGTCCGAGTCCGCAGCTGAGCATCCACACCGTGTCCGTGCCGCTCGAGTCCAACACTGCCTCACCGAGCGCGGGGCCGAAGGCCAGACCGCCGTATACCGCGACCGACCAGTAGCTAAACGCTTCGCCTCGTCGCGCCACCGGCGCGAGGTCGGCAACCATCGAGGCCGCACCCACGAAGAAGGCGGCTTCACCAAGTCCGGTGAGCGCACGCACCGCGATAAGGAACCACAGTTCCTCTACGGCCCCGTACGCGAGCACCGACAACGCAACAACCAACGCGCCGCTCACGATGAGAATGCGACGGCCGAACCGGTCGCCGAGCCGCCCAGCGTACGGACGTAGCAGGACGGCGCCCACGAACAGCGCGCCAACCGCCACGCCGACCGACACGCTGTTGCCGCCGAGCTGGTGCTTCACGTACTGCGGTACGACCGGCAGGACAACGCCGAGCGCCATGAAATACGCCAGGCCCGCGACGACGATGAGGACGAAGCGCCCGGTGAGCAGTCGAGTCGGTTGTTCCATCGTCGAGCGCTAGAGATCCAGCGTTGCGCGGGACGGCTCGGCCACGATCAGACCCTCGCTCATACAGCCTTCTCCGCGAACTCGAGTGCTTCGGCAAACGTCGCCCGCTCGCTGACCATGCGCCGATACTGCATCAGCACGCGTGGGCGACCGAAACCCACCGCCCCGACCAAGCGCCCCCCGCGTCCCATCGCGGCCACGAACCGGAGTTCCTCGGTAGAGCCGTCGACGATCTCGACGGTGTCGTCGCCCTGCACGTGTCCGGCCACCTGAATCTTGAGGTCGTACTGGTCCGACCACACGAATGGCACCGGCGCAAACGGCACCGGCGCCTCTTCATCCACTAGGAGGCGCTGGGCCGCGGCGATGCCCTGCTCCGCAGCGTTCGTCCAGTGCTCGAGCCGCATCGACGCGCCGTCGAACAACGGGTTCGGCCACCGGCATACGTCGCCTGCGGCCACAATGCCCGGTGCGGCGAGGAGGGTCTCGTCGCAGACGACGCCGTTGTCGAGCGTGAGCCCCGAACCCTCCAGCCAATCGGTTGCAGGCTCCACCCCGACACCGACCACGACGACATCGGCGTCGACGGTCGACCCATCGTCGAGCCGCACGCGCTCGACGCGCTCGACGCCGTCGAAGCCGGCCACACCCACACCGGTGCGAAGGTCGACGCCGTGGGCGCGATGCAAGCGGGCCAACACATCGCCGAGTACAGGGCCGAGTCCCCTCACCATCGGCGTCGGCAACATCTCGAGCACCGTCACGTCGAGATGACGGCCGCGACACGTTGCCGCAACTTCGGCTCCGATGAACCCGGCACCCACAACCACCACCCGCGCTCCCCGATCGAGATCGGCTCGGATCGCCATGCAGTCGTCGAGCGTGCGCAACACATGGATGCCAGCCAATGCGGGAGTGCTCGGCAGGACGCGTGGACGAGCACCGGTGGCGATCACGCACCCCGTGAACTCAATCTGTTCGCCGTCGTCGAGCGTCAGGGTTCGATCAGCGACCTCGAGCTGCACCGCTCGACGCCCGAGGCGCCAGTCGATCGCAAGGTCGTCGTAGGGCTGCTTGCGCAACGCCGTGTCTTCCGGTTGCGCCTCGCCGGCAAGCACGGCCTTCGACAGCGGCGGCCGGTCGTAGGGCAGGTGCGTCTCGGCACCTACCATCACGAGCCGCCCCTCGACACCAAGCCGGCGCAGCTCCTCGGCTGCGCGTAACCCGGCGAGGGACGCACCGACGACGACGAACGTTGGAGCCGGCATGACCGGGCGACCCTACCCGTGCCATCCTTCGGTCCCGAGTCCGAAAAGCCAATGAGAGGTGTTACGCGGTGAGTGAGGAGCAGGAGCTGCTGGCCAAGGTCGAGAACCAGGTGCTCTGGTTGACCATCAATCGCCCCGACTCGGGGAATGCGATCACCCCCGACGTCCGGAACCGGATCATCGACCACCTCGGCGAAGCGAGTGGATCACTCGATGTGCGCTCGGTCGTGATCACGGCAAGTGGCGAGAAGCACTTCTGCACGGGCGCCGACCTGCGGGCCGGGGCCGCGGCCGCGCCACCACCGCGACCCGAGGGCGTGCCCGAGCGGGCGGCCGGCGATGCGGCGCGCATGATCCGCACGGGTATCCAGCGGCTGATCGGCGGGATCCTCGATTGCGAGAAGCCGGTCATCGCCGCGGTCAACGGCACTGCCGCCGGCGGTGGCGCGCAGATCGTCATGGCGTGCGACCTCGCCGTAGCGGCCGACAACGCTCGGCTGATTCAGGTGTTCGTGCGGCGCGGCCTCATCCCCGACGGCGGCGGCGCGTACCTGTTGCCGCGCGTGGTCGGCATGAAGAAGGCGAAGGAGCTCGTGTTCTTCGGCGACGACTTGAACGCTGACGAGGCCGAGCGCCTCGGGCTGTACAACTTGGTCGTACCGAACGCAGAGCTCGAGGCGACAGCTCGCGAGTGGGCCGAACGACTCGCAACCGGACCGACGAGGACGATTGGGTTCGCCAAGCGCCTGCTGAACCGGTCGCTCGACGCCGACCGCGCCACGTTGTTTGAAGAAGAGGCGCTCTTGGTCGAGCTGGTCACGGGTACCGAGGACTGCAGCGAGGGCCGGGCCAGCTTCATCGAGCGCCGCCCCTCCGAGTTCAAAGGCTGGTGAATACCTCACGATGAGCGGAATCAAAGATCGCGTTGCGATCGTCGGGATCGGGCAGACGGCGTTCGGGAAGGGGCTCGAGGACACCGAGCTCTCGCTCGCGTGCCAGGCGATCTCGATGGCGCTCGACGACTGCGGGATTGCGCCGTCGGAAGTCGACGGCACCGCCTCGTTCACGATGGAGCTGAACCGCGAGGTCGACATCGCCCGCAACGTCGGGTTCGGCGACGTCACGTTCTTCTCACAGGTCGGATACGGCGGCGGCGCAGGATGCGGCACGATCCTGCACGCGGCGATGGCCGTGGCGACCGGCCAGTGCAACGTGGCGGTGGCCTGGCGGGCCCGGAAGCGCGCCTCCAAGGCCAGCCGTCCCTGGGCGCAGACTCCCCAGCGCATCGATGACCACTGGCAGTGGAGCCGTCCATTCGGCCTCGGACGCCCGGTCGACGAAGTGGCCATGCTCATGCGGCGCTATATGCACGAGTACGGCGGCACGCGCGATCACCTCGC
>CAMDCC010000108.1 GCA_945889545.1 Bifidobacterium breve
CACGCAGAAGAAGCTCGTCACGCTCGCAAAACAAGCAGTCGCGAGAGCACCGAAGTAACGCGACGGTGCCCCGGCCGAAGCCGGGGCACCGAGCGTCGAGCAGCGAGTTCTAGATGTCGTAGTACAGGTAGAACTCGTACGGGTGTGGACGAAGCCGCACCGCGTCGATCTCGTTGAGCCGCTTGTACTCGATCCACGTCTCGATGACGTCGGGGGTGAACACCCCACCGGCCAGCAAGAAGTCGTGGTCGTTCTCGAGGTGGGTCAGCGCCTCATCGAGTGAGCCCGGCACCTGCGGAACCTTGGCGAGCTCCTCGGGTGGCAGGTCGTAGAGGTCGCGGTCGACCGGGGCGAGCGGCTCGATCTTGTTCTGGATGCCGTCGAGGCCGGCCATGAGCAACGCCGCGAACGCAAGGTACGGGTTGCAGGACGGGTCGGGACACCGGAACTCGAGTCGCTTCGCCTTCGGGCTGTTGGAGAACAGCGGGATGCGCACCGACGCCGAACGGTTGCGAGCCGAGTACACGAGGTTCACGGGAGCCTCGTATCCCGGCACCAGCCGCTTGTAGGAGTTGGTGGTCGGGTTGGTGATGGCACAGATCGCCGGCGCGTGCTTGAGCAGACCGCCGATGTACCACCGGCACAGATCGGAGATGCCGCCGTAGCCCTTCTCGTCGAAGAACAGCGGCTCTCCGCCCTTCCACAGCGACTGGTGCACGTGCATGCCCGAGCCGTTGTCCTGGAAGAGAGGCTTCGGCATGAACGTGACCGACTTGCCGCGCTGCCACGCAACGTTCTTGACCACGTACTTGTAGAGCATGAGCTTGTCGGCCATCGTGGTCATGTCGTCGAAGCGCATGTCGATCTCGGCCTGTCCGGCCGTACCGACCTCGTGGTGCTGCACTTCGATCTCGATGCCGACAGCTTCGAGCTGCTTGACCATCTCCGAACGAAGGTCCTGGTAGGAGTCCATCGGCGGAACCGGGAAGTAGCCCTCCTTGTACCGCGGCTTGTAGCCGAGGTTCGGCGAGCCATCGAGCTCGAACTCGCGACCGGAGTTCCACACACCTTCTGACGAGTCGAGGAAGTAGTACCCCGAGTACTGGTTCTGATCGAACTGCACCTTGTCGAAGATGTAGAACTCCGCCTCAGGACCGAAGTACGCCGTGTCGGCGATGCCGGTGCCCTTGAGGTACTCCTCCGCCTTCTTCAAGATGAAGCGCGGATCGCGCGAGTACGACTCACCCGTGACCGGATCTTTCACGAAGCAGTTGACGTTCATGGTCGGGTGCTCGCGGAACGGGTCCATCACCGCGGTGTTCGGGTCGGGGATCAGGATCATGTCGGATTCCTGAATCTCCTGGAACCCGCGAATCGAAGAGCCGTCGAAGCCGTAGCCCTCGGTAAAACCTTCTTCGGTGAGCTGGTGCATGGGCATTGAGAAGTGCTGCATGACACCGGGCAGGTCGCAGAAGCGAAGGTCGACGAAATCCGCGCCGTTCTCCTTCGCGAGCGCCAGCACGTCCTTGGCGGTGCGGTCTCCCACTGGTCTTCCCTCTTTCGTCCCTCGGTGAACTTGGCCGCGGGGAGCCTGCCACATCGGGCGTTTCACTCCCATTGCCCGACTGTGAACGCCGTGTGAACGCCTTTCCCGCTCTCGGCGCTCCGCGCCGGGCCGCTCAAGCCCTGGCCACCGAAACAAGGTTCAGGACGGCATTGGGCTTGGGTCGAGCCCAACCTCACCTGCAACAATCACTCCCATGCAGGCACAGACCGATTACGTGCTGAGGACCGTCGAAGAGCGCGGCGTGCGCTTCGTCCGCCTCTGGTTCACCGACGTGCTCGGCTTCCTCAAGAGCTTCGAGATCACCCCGGCCGACATCGACATCGCGCTCGAGGAGGGCATGACCTTCGACGGCTCGGCCATCGAGGGATACAGCCGCGTCCAGGAGTCCGACATGCTCCTGATGCCCGACGCGAGCACCTTCGAGATCGTGCCCTGGCACGACGAGGACGCCCCCACCGCGCGCATCTTCTGCGACGTGCACCGCATGTCGACCGAGCCGTTCGATGGCGACCCGCGCTTCGTGCTCAAGCGCAACCTCGAGCGCGCCCGGGAGCGCGGCTTCACCTTCTACGCCGGACCGGAGATCGAGTTCTTCTACTTCCGCAGCTCCGACCACCCCGAGCCCCTCGACCACGCCGGGTTCTTCGACCTCACGCAGATGGACACCGTGTCGGACCTGCGCAAGACCACGATCCTCACACTCGAGGCGATGGGCATCCCGGTCGAGTACAGCCACCACGAGCTCGGACCGAGCCAGCACGAGATCGACCTGCGCTACACCGACGCGCTCACGATGGCCGACAACGTGATGACGTTCCGTCACGTCGTGCGCAAGGTGGCACAGGATCTCGGCGTGCACGCCACGTTCATGCCCAAGCCGCTCGCCGGCAGCTTCGGCTCGGGGATGCACACGCACCTGTCGCTCTTCGAGGGCGACGTGAACGCGTTCCACGACCCGGGCGACGAGAACGGGCTCTCGAAGGTGGGCAAGAACTTCATCGCCGGGCTGCTCACGCACGCCCGGGAGATCACGGCGGTCACGAACCAGTGGGTCAACTCGTACAAGCGGCTCAACGTTCGCTACGAAGCGCCGGTCTATGTGTGCTGGGCGCGCAACAACCGCTCCGCGCTCGTGCGTGTGCCGATCCACAAGAAAGGCAAAGAGAGCTCCACTCGCATCGAGTTTCGCTCCCCCGACCCCGCGTGCAACCCGTACCTCGCCTTCTCGGTCATCCTCGCCGCCGGCCTCAAGGGCGTGGAGGAGGGCTACGAGCTCGCACCCGAAGCCACGAACAACATCTTCGAGCTCACGCCCGAGGAACGCGCGGCCGAAGGGATCGTTGCTCTGCCGCAGTCGCTCGGTGAGGCCATCGACGTGATGGAGGGCTCCGAGCTCGTCGCCGAGGCGCTCGGTGAGCACGTCTTCGACTACTTCATTCGCAACAAGCGCGACGAGTGGGCCGAGTACCGCGCGCAAGTCACGCCGTGGGAGATCGACCGCTACCTCGGATCCCTCTGACGTGAGCACCCATCTGCTGCTCGTCTACCCGGATCCGCCGCTGCCGCTGCTCGCGCAGACCCTCGATCTCTCGGGTCACACGTGGAAGGCCGTGGCGAATGCTTCGGTCGCCGCGGCGCAGGAGCCAGCCGACGGCTGGTCCGGTGCGGTCGTGATGGCCGACGACGATCCAGAAGGCGCGTTCGCCATGTGCCGGGCACTGCGCAAGCGCGACGGCACGCTCGCGCCCGTGTTGCTCCTCGTCACCGGCGCGCAGCTTGGCGAGCTCGAGCACCGCGAAGACCTGTTCGACGACTTCTGCCTTTCGCCGTTCCACCCGAAGGAGCTCGAGGCGCGCTTACGTCACCTGCTGTGGCGCACCGGCAGCGGCACGCACCCCGAGATCGTCGAGTACGGCGACCTGGCGTTGAACCTCGAGACCTATCAAGCCGCGCTCGACGGCAAGCCGCTCGACCTCACGTTCATGGAGTACGAGCTGTTGAAGTTCTTCGCCACACACCCGCTCAAGGTCTTCACGCGCGAACAGCTCCTGTCACGCGTGTGGGGCTACGAGTACTACGGCGGTGCGCGCACGGTCGACGTCCATGTGCGGCGCCTGCGAGCCAAACTTGGCGAGGAACACGCGAGCCTGATCCAGACGGTTCGCTCCGTGGGCTACCGCTTCGGTCAGACCCGCTCGCTCTCCCCTTCCTGAGTCAAGGGGACTGAGCCACGACGCGCTCGTACAGCGCTTCGTAGCGGTCGGCACACAGCTCGAGCGAGAACTCTCGTTCCGCACGCGCTCGGGCCGCGGCGCCGAGCGCACGGGCCCGCTCAGGATGCGCGAGCACATCGTCGAGCGCGGCAGTCAGGCCGTCGAGGTCGCCCTGCTCAACGAGCAGTCCCGTCTCCCCGTCGATAACTGCGTCCGCCAGTCCGGGCGATCTCGTACCCACGATTGGACGCCCCATACACGCCGTCTCCAGCGCAACGATTGGCAGCCCTTCGACTTCAGACGGCAACACGACGGCCGAAGCGCGCCGCAGGATGTCGGGCACGTGCTCGCGCGCCACCAAGCCCACGAAGTCGACGCGGTCTGTGATCCCCAACGAGGCCGCGAGCTGGCGCAGGCTCGACTCACACGGCCCGATACCCGCAATGGTGAGCCGTAGCGCTGGGTACTTCCCCGCGAGCCGCGCCACGGCCTCGATCACCAAATCCACCCGCTTGCCTTCCACCAGACGGCCCACGTAGGCGAGATGGGGCGCGTCGGACGCCGGCGTGATGGGAAGGGACAACATCACGCCGTTCGGGATCACCGACAGCTTCGCTGCCAACAAGGGTACGAGTCCGGTGATGTCATCCGCGACGCTTTGCGACACCGCGGTGATCCTGTCGGCCGCCTTGAGCTCGGCGAGGAACGGAGACTCCGACGATCCCTGGGTGAAGATCGACAGCATCGTGTGCACGGTGGTGATCAAAGGGATCGGGTGTTGCCGCCGTGCGTTCCGAGTGAGCCATGCCATCGGTCCGACATCGTGCGCGTGCACAACATCGGGACGGAACGTACGGGCGACCTCGCTGACCGTTCGTCGGGCCGTCAGGAGCGCGCCCGGGTCGCGCTCATTGAGGATCCTGTTCATGTCCACTCGGACCACGGTGATGCCGTCGACTTGTTGCGTCCCGACCTCGGACGGGCTCGCTGACGAGCACAAGATCATGCTCGTGTGGCCACGACGACCGAACTCAGCAGTCAGGCTGTGGAGGAGGACCTCCAGGCCCCCTACATGCGGAAGATAGAGACTCGGGACGCAGAGGATCCGCAAGGGGCGGGGAGCGCTCCGCGTCAGGAGCCGGCAGGCGACGAAGGGGTCGGCTCGGTGTCGTCACCGAAGGCCCAGCCGATCGCTGCGCTCCAGATGGCGCCGCTGGCCATGACCCCGACTGACACCGCCACGAACATGAACACGACAAGAGCTATCGCACCGGCCATCCCGCGAACTTACCCGGGATCGCACGATCAGAACATGTGCGCCTCGATACCTATCCGTTGCAGTTCGATACCGGAGATGACTGGCCGACGCCACCCCTTTCGCCACGACGACCGCGGCGCTCGAAGGACGATCTCGACCGGCCGGAAGCGACAAGCCACGCGGTCGGGCACCCGCACAACGCAGGGGGTTGCCTCGACCCGTTCGGCGTTGCGGGCCGGTAGCAAGGAGGTGCAGCGTGATCGTCAGACCTGACACGGCATCGATGTTCAAGACGATCCGGGCTTCCCGACCACTTGATCCAATCCCGAGGCGCGTCACGGTGTACAACCCAGACCCAGCGTGACGATCACCCACGACCCCATCCGCGAAATCGAGTTCGGTCCCGAGCCGAACAGGCTCGGCGAGCGGACTGGGAGTACGCACGAACGTGCCGAAGAGTCGACGCCCGATCGCTGCGACGCGCGACGGCCGACCGGTCAGCGCATACGCAAGCACGAACATTCGGTGGCGCATGAGCGCGAGGTCCATCCACGATCGGGCGAAGCCTTGTGCACCGCTGATCGCCGATCGCCGACCGCCGCCGAACTGTCGGACGGCCCGTGCGGCGTGGTGCAGCGCGGTAAGCGCCGCGCCGCGGCTCGGATGGTCGGCGAGTCGTTCCACCGTTGTGCGCCGCGTCGACACCAGCCGGTCGTGCAGCGCGGCGGCCGCCGGCTCCTCGACCAGCTCCGCGATCGCGCGCAGGCAGGCGCGTACCTGGCCAACGACGCCGTGGACTCGCGCTTGGTGGCCGAGGCGCGCCGCGATCGCCGTCGTGTCTTGTGCGCGCAGCACAAGCGTCGCGTCGGCGAGCCATTGGATCGGCGAGATCTCTGCCCCCGAGTGCCGTGGTCGAGGAGATGCAGCAACAGGTCGGGCGGTGAGAGAGCGAGCGCTTGCGCCGTCCCGAGGTCGAGCGTCTCGGCGTCGTCCCAGAACGCAGTGTCGGCGTTCGGGCCAAGTGATCCGTGCAGCGCGTGCCAATGAAGGTCGAGGTGGCCGTCGGTCCCGCGATCGAAGCCCCAGGAGTGGCGGCGAGGTACCGCGCGCCATCGCACCCAGAGGGGCGTACATCCGCTCTGGGGTACCCATCCCGCGCTTGTGAGCACGCCGATGGCCGCGTCAAGGTCGCGAGCTCGAACGAGGATGTCGACGTCGTACATCGGGCGAGCACCCCAGTCGCCGCCGAGGTATCGCACCATCGATGCGCCTTTCAGGATGATCGCCGAGACCTGTCGCGAGTGCAACGCGTCGACCACGACCGCGGCATCGCGCACGAGAAGCTGGTTCTTGACCCAGGCATGGCGATAGATGCCCTTGATGAGCTGCCATTCCGGGTCGGGAGTGGCAATGAGATCGGCGCGCCGGGCGAGCATCGGGAGCAAGCGCTGCGACGGGCCGTCCACGTCGGCAAGCGGAACAAGTGAGCGCCACTCCTTCCACGCCTCGAGGGCAGGAGCGCCGGTCATGAGCACTGCCCGCAAGAGCAATCGCGCGTCGGCGCTGACGGCGCTCACCAGCGCGTCGTCGGTTTGGCTCACGAACTGCCCGGGCCTCGATCGGTCGGCTGATTCGCCTGACGGGCTCGATGTGCACGCACGATCGTGATGAGATCGCGACGCGCGCCCTCCCGCTGCGTGATCCCCACGTTCTTGTCGTGGATGCGCCGTCGGGAGACGACGTCGGGGATCGGCACGAGGTGAACACGAGCTGATCGTGCTCGTGACTGCCAGTCGAGGTTCGCACCCGTCATGAGGCGCTCGTCGAGTGGCCCGACCCGATCGAAAGCAAGTCGGTGGAGGAGCAGCGAGGAGAGCATCGCAACCGCAGGCGGATCCGGATCGATGCGGAAGCGCTCCCGATTCGGCAGGGGGATGTCGGGACTCACGAACTGCTCGAGCCGCCCGAACACGCCATCAGGCGCGTCGGACTCGGCCAGCCGTGCGAGACGCATCCCCAACGATCCCGCGGTCCACATGTCGTCGGCGTCGAGGAAGGCCAAGAACTCCCCCGACGTCGCCGTGATACCGAGGTTTGTCGCCGCGGCCTGGCCCGTCGGCGGTTGCGACAGCACTCGGATCGACGCGCCGAACGATTCGAGGACGCGTCGAGTGCCATCGGTCGAGCCGTCATCCACCACCACGATCTCCAGCACTGACGGTGTCTGGGTCAGGATGCTCTTGAGTGCTTCGACGATGTAGCGCTCGCCATCGCGTACCGGCATCACCACGCTCACGTCGCTCGCATCCATCACGGAAGTCCGTCGAGCACGGTCTGCATCATGTCCACCACACGGTCGGGATCACTCCCGAGCTCGACCTGCGCGCACACCACTGTCCGGAGCAACGCGGCCAACGCGGCCAACGTTTGGGTCCCCGCGCCCAAGCCCTCGAGCACTGAGGCCTGCACGAGCGTGCGAAACGCCGTGTTCGTGTCGATGGGTGTGACCGACGTCGACACCGATGCGGTGATGCGCCCGAGGAGCACCGCTCGGACTCGAGCGCTTTGGCCGAGACGAGACGCCGGGTTCACAACGAGCTGCTCGCTGTCCGGGTCGACAACGAATCGGGCGAGGCTCGGCAGGCGATCGAGCGCATCGGGTTCGATCTTCGCCAAGCAGTACACGGGATGCACCGTCGGCTCGGCGCCACTGGTGATCATGCAGAAGTCGTCGGCGATGAACTCCCAACCTGCCGCCACGCACGCCAAGCCTGTCGTCGACTTCCCCGACCCACTGGCACCCGCCACGACGATCGCCTCGCCATTCCGTGCGACCGCGCTTGCGTGCATCGGCACGAGTGCCGCGTCGTCGGCCCACCAACGAAGGATCGTCCGAAACGGCGCGCGCTCGAACCATTTCGGGACCGAGCCCTGATCGGCCACACAGACCCAGGCATGCCGGCGGTCGCGGTCGTACACCGTGATCATCCGTATCCAGGCGTCGTAGGTGACTCGGATGCGGCCCTCGGCGTGCCCGCGCACCGTACCGTTCGGAAGGAACTCGCGAATCGAGAACGGCGCGCGGGGCGCCGACACGCCGGCTGCGTTCGCGTCCCAGCACGAGATCGTGAGGTCCGGAAACTCTGCCGCTGGCACTTCAAGCCCAGCGAACGCGGGCCACAGCCGTTCGGCGAGCACGGGCGCGGAGATCTGCAACTCGATGGCGTGATCGGCGATACGGATGTGGCGCTCGATCGGCGCGTGCAGCACCGCCGCTCGCTCGAACGCCGCGAGCATGCCATCGGCCAACTCGAGGGTTGCTCCCCCCGGATCCGGAGCCGGGTGGCTACTCAGTGGCTGCGACCGGCCAACCGGATTCGTCGACCTCATGGATCGGGTCGAGCAACAAGAGCTCTTCGAGGTCGTCGAACTGGTCGACGACCGGCGCGACGTAGACGAGAGGACCGACGGGCGCTGGGAGTGTGCTCCCAGTGTCGGCCACCTCGGCGGCCGGGTCTGCGCTGGTGATGAGCCTGGCGTCCTCGAGCTGCGCGACGAACTGACCGATGTCGGCGGCAGCTCGTGTCGAGTCGATGGCGTACCGATCGGCGATTGCGCCCGCGACGCGCTCGGCGCCGAGTCCGGCGGCGAACGGGAGAGTGGCCGCAACGCCATCGAAGGCGAAGTACGCGCCGGTCTCGAGATTGATCGCGATGACCTCGTCGTCGAGGCGTTCGTGGGTGGCCCAGGGATTCACCTGGGGGTTCACCCGGGTATTCACTGGGGGATTCACTCGGGACGAATCGCTCACTGCTC
>CAMDCC010000109.1 GCA_945889545.1 Bifidobacterium breve
CCGTCCTGACCGGGCGGTGAGCGCTCAATTCACTTCGCTCCAAGCTGCGCGGCTGAGTGGGTGCACCGCCGCACAACTCGAATACTGGGCGCGCGTCGGGCTCATCACCCCGGCCCCTGACGCGGCACTGACCTATTCCTTTCGTGACCTCGTCGCGTTGCCAGCGTTCGCGCCAGCGCTTCCCGGCACCGCCGAACGCGCCCTTCAGCGCGCCACCTCGCGATGCCGTGAGACTCTCGAGTCCGGCGCGCCCCATCTTGCGCACGTGATGCTCGATGACAAGCAGGCAGAACAACATCAGCAGGAATCCAGCCACTGCGATCGGCAGAACACTCGTGAAGGTCATGACGAGCAGGGCGAGTCCGATGACCAACCCCAACACCGCCCACTTGATCATGCCGGCGGAGTGCCGGTACAGGGTCGTGTCCGATACCTGCTGCACCAACTTGGGATCTGTGACCGAGAGGTTGGCCTCGATCTCCCGCAGGATGCGCTGTTCGTCTTCGGAGAGGGGCATTCGTCCGCTCGTTCGGCCAGGGAACGCGGGATCGTTCGATCCAGCACGGCATTGTCGCGCAACGCCGGGCCCCACTCAACGCGCGGGGGCAGATCCGGTCCCCGTCCTCTCCCTGCCCCCGTCCTCTCCCCGGGATCCCCAGGAGCACTCATTCGCTGATCGGCGTGGCCGTGCCTCCGGGTGGCCTCGGCCCGTGCACGAGTCGGGCCGGCAGGACCGCATCATTCCCGAACCGCGCCCGTACCTCGTCGACGCTGCGCTCGAGGTCGCCGCGGTGCTGACGGGTTGCTTCGCTTTCGGACGGGCTCGCTTGGTCCCCAAGCGCCAGCGTCCCTTGCACTTCGTTCGCGTGGTCCAGCTGCTGGATCGAGAGGCCCAACAGTCGCACGCCGTCCTCGAGATCGACCGCCGCGAGCAGTGCACCGCCAGTGCGCGCGAGATCAGATGCAAGGTTGGTGTGCTCGGCGAGCGTGCGTGAGCGCGTGATGGTGCGGAAATCGGAATACCGAACCTTGAGCTGCACCGTGCGACCCGTGAGGCCTGCGGCGCGTAGTCGGGTCGCGATCTTGTCGGCAAAACGCAGCACCTCGCGTTCGAGCACGGCTCGATCGGTGACGTCCTTCGGGAACGTCTCTTCGTGGCCGATCGACTTCACCTGATGCCCGGTTTCTACGCCGCGGTCGTCGTGGTTCCACGCGAGCGCGTGCAGGTGGTGGCCATGCGCGAGGCCGACGGCCCCGAGAAGCGTGTCCTCGGGGAGTGCCGCGAGCTCGCCGATCGTCCGCACACCGAACCGGGCGAGGCGCTTGCGGGTCGCCGGGCCCACTCCCCAGAGCCGCTCGACCGGGAGTGGGTGCAAGAACGCGAGCTCTTCGCCCGGCGCAACAACGATCAGCCCGTCGGGCTTCGACAGATCACTGGCGATCTTGGCCAGGAACTTCGTCATCGCAACACCGACCGATGCGGTCAAGCCCGACTCGGCTCGCACCTGCTTGCGGATCGACACCGCGATCTCCGGTCCTGTGCCATGGAGTCGACGCGCACCCGCCACATCGAGAAACGCCTCGTCGAGCGACAGCGGCTCCACCAGCGGGGTGTACGCGCCCAGGATCGCCATCACCTCGGCACTCGCCTCTTGGTAGAGGTCGAATCGCGGCGGGAGGAACACGCCGTCGGGGCAGGCTCGGCGCGCTCGCCCCATCGGCATCGCGGAGTAGACGCCGAACTCGCGCGCTTCGTAGCTCGAGGCGGCGACCACGCCGCGCGGGCCCAATCCGCCGACGATCACCGGCCGACCGACAAGGGAGGGATCCTCCCGCTGCTCGACCGCGGCATAGAACGCGTCGAGGTCGACGTGCAGGATCGTCGGCGTGTCCGGTTCGGCCCCGTTCATTCCGCGTCGCGGTGGACGGAGAACTCCTCGTGACTCGTGCCGTGTACGGCGTAGCGATACCCACGTGGCGCGGTAGGACCCCACCGTTCCGACAGCCACTCCCCCAACGGCTCGTGCACCCAACGAGCACCCGTCGCGAGGCGCGCCACACACTCGTGCGACGGGAGGAACTCCGCTTCGACCACGATGCCGTCGGGATCGTCCACCCGAAGCTCACCCTCGTACTCCAGTGCGCGATGGATCTCGACTCGCAGGATCCATCCGAGGTCGACGGCTTCGCAGACAACCTCGTAGACGGGCCCTTCCCACTTCGTCACGCGAAGGCCGGTCTCTTCCTCTACCTCGCGCGCGAGCCCGTGCAGCACCGATGCATCTTCGGCGTCGATCACTCCCCCCGGCGTACTCCAGTCTTCGCGACCACCACGTCGGACGTTGCGCACCAGCAGGAGCCCGTCGTCCGCCTCGACCAGCGCGCCGGCGACCAACCACTCCCGCATGCCCCGAGCATACGATCAGCACATGGACGAGCCTGTGGGGCGCGAGGCGCCGCCGACGATGCCTACGCGTATGGCGTTCTTGCTTGCTTTTGCCAGCGTGGTAGTCGCCGGGATCTTCGGCGCGGTGATCGGATACGGCATCACTGATGTGGAGTGCACGCGCTCCTGCTCGGGGTCGCGCGCGCTCGGCGCGATCGTCGGAGGCGTGATCGCCGCCGGGGGCGTCGGCATCGTCGCGGTGCTCGTATTGCGAGCCATGGGCGAATGGCGCCGCGGGAAGGGAGGCGGACCAGCCCGCCAACCCCCGAAGCCCAGCTCACCGAGGCCGAACTAGCCGAGGCGAACTAGCCGAGAAGGGCGATCCGGCGGAAGCCTTCCGCATAGGGAACGCCGGCGGCGACGCCCGCTTCCTCGGCGCTCGTGCGCAGAAACTCGCGGAACCAGTCGCCGGTCTCGGTGAGTTGACTCGCGTGACAGAAGAGGGCGTCGATCTTGCGCTCCAGCGTGTCGGAGATGTCGACCCAGCAGTTCGGTTCGAGCGTGCCGGTGAGATACACCGCGCTCACGTGGTGCACGTCGAGTCCTTCGGAGCGATGCTCCGGAAAGTAATGAGGGTTCCCCGCGGCCGGCGCGACCGCGTCGAGCGTGGCCCACCCCGTCACCCGGTGATCTCGGTGGTTGAAGTACGCATCACCGAAGAACACCGCCGTCGGGTCGGGGCACACCACAACCTCTGGGCGGAGGTCGCGCACGCTCCGCACGATCGACCCGACCAGCGCAGGGTTGTCGGCAATCTCACCGTCGCCATACTCGAGGTGGAGATGACCAGCGAAGCCGAGCTTCGCCGACGCGGCTTCGGTCTCCTCGATCCTGATCTGCGCGAGTGCGTCGAGATCCGCATCGGGATCGTTGGTGCCCTTCTCCCCGCGTGTCGTGATGAGCACCCAGACCTCCGCGCCGGCATCGGCCCAGCGAGCGAGAGTTCCCCCGGCAGAGATCTCCGGATCGTCGGGGTGCGCATAGACCGCGAGCACTCTCGCGGGTACGTCGTCGACCAGCATCAGTCCCCCAGCATCAGGCGGCTACCGCGTCCAGCGCCACGATGGTGCGGTCGAGCGCAGCGTCGTCCACGTCGTGGTGGGTGACAAAGCGCACGGTGCGCGCGTCGATCGTGCCGCACCGAATCCCGTGCTCCGCGAGCCGGTCCACGATCTTGTCGGGAAGGCGATCGAGTGGCGCGCACACGATGTTGGTCTCGACCGTCTCGGGATCGACGCTGTCCGGAAATCGATCGGCGAGCGCCTCGGCCAGTCGACGGGCGCGCCCGTGATCCTCGACGAGCCGGTCGACCATCTGTTCGAGAGCGACGATGCCGGCGGCGGCGATCACCCCCGCTTGACGCATCCCGCCACCGAGGCGAGCGCGTTCGGCACGGGCCTGATCCATCACCTCGTTGGACCCGCACAGGATCGATCCGACGGGAGCCGCGAGACCCTTCGAGAAGCAGAACATCACCGTGTCGCAACCAATCGCGAGAGCGGCCGGCGTCGTGGCCAGCGCGATCGCTGCGTTCCAGATCCGCGCGCCGTCGCAGTGCACTCGAAGCCCGTGTGCACGGGCGACCGTCGTGACCGCCTCGACTTCGTGCACTCGCAGCGGACGGCCGCTTGCGGCCATGTGCGTGTTCTCGATCGCGACGGCCGAGAGCGGAGGAAGGTGGTGCGCTTGGTCGGCGCACGCCGCCTCGATCTGCGCAACCGACATGCAACCGTCCGCGTCCGCGACTGGACGAAGCTGGACGCCGGAGTTCTGCGCAGTGGCTGCTGCTTCGTATCGGAACACGTGGGCGCGCTCGGCACAGAGCACGTCGGTACCCGGCCGTCCGAGCAACCGCAGCGCGAGCTGGTTCGCCATGGTTCCGGACGGCACGAACATCGCGTGGTCTTTGCCGGTGAGCTCCGCAGCCATTTCTTCGAGCCGGTTGACGGTCGGGTCTTCCCCGTACTCGTCGTCGCCGACTTCCGCGTCGGCCATGGCGCGTCGCATCGCCGCAGTCGGGCGGGTGACCGTGTCGGACCGCAGATCGACGATGCCGTCGCTCATCCGCCCGCCTCGGGAAGGCGCATGGGGCGTAGCAAGCCTTCCTGCATCACGGTGATTGCCAACGTGCCGTCGGCGCGGAACACATGACCGAGCGCGAGGCCGCGTGCGCCGTGCGCCGACGGGCTCGTCTGGTGGTACAGCATCCACTCGTCGGCGCGGAACGGCCGGTGGAACCACATCGCGTGATCGAGACTCGCCATCATGTAGCCCGCCGTGTAGCCGATCGCGTGCGGCAGCGTGGCGGTGTCGAGCAATGAAAGATCGGATGCATATGCAACGACGCAGGCATGCAACAGCGGGTCATCGGGCAGCACACCGTTGGTCTTGATCCACACGTCTTGAGACGGTGAACGCGGCGCGGGCTCGAGCCAGTGCGGATCCTGGACCGGGCGAGAATCGATCGGCCGCTCGCGCACGAGCCATTGCGTTGCTTCGGGACCGAGCTTTTCGATGTACGGCGCGATGCGCTCGAGAAAAGTCGGCAGCTCGTCGGGGCCAGGAACATCGGGCATCTCCATCGCATGATCCGGCCCGTCCTCGTGGATCTGAAACGACGCCGCAAGGTTGAAGATGGCCTTGCCGTGTTGAATCGCGACAACACGCCGCGTGGTGAAAGATCGCCCATCGCGGATCCGGTCGACTTCGTAGATCAGCGGGATGTTCGGATCGCCCGGGCGCAAGAAGTACGAGTGCAGCGAGTGCACTGAGCGGTCGTCGTCGACTGTTCGTCCCACTGCAACGAGCGCCTGGGCCGCCACTTGGCCGCCGAACACGCGCTGGCGGTCTTCATCGGGGCTCACGCCGCGGAAGAGGTTGACCTCCAGTCGCTCGAGCTCGAGGAGCTTCAAGAGATCGTCGAGCGCAGCAGTCCGCTCGTGCGGTTCACTCATCCGAAGAACACCTCGGCCTCGACAAGGCGCTCGGGCGGCACCGTCTTCAGCTCGCCGACCGCGGCTTCGAACGGGACCCGAATGATCTCAGTGCCGCGCAGCGCCACCATCTTCCCGAAGTCGCCCTCGTGCACCGCGTCGATCGCCTCCAAGCCGAAGCGCGTCGCCAGGATCCGGTCGAACGCGGTAGGCGTGCCGCCTCGAAGCAGGTGACCGAGCACGACGACACGCGTCTCGAAACCGGTGCGCGATTCCAGCTCGGGTGCGAGTCGGTTGCCGACACCGCCGAGGCGGACGTGCCCGAACTCGTCCACCTCTCCGGCCTGGAGCGTCATGGTTCCTTCGACCGGTACCGCTCCTTCTGCAACGACGACGATCGAGAAGCTGTGTCCGTGCTGATGGCGGTGCGTCAACCGGTCGGCGACTGCGTCCACATCGAACGGCTGCTCGGGCACGAGGATCACGTGTGCGCCACCGGAGAGGCCCGAGTGCAACGCGATCCATCCCGCGTGCCGCCCCATCACCTCGATGATGAGCACTCGATCGTGGCTCTCGGCGGTGGTATGGAGGCGGTCGATTGCATCGCTGGCGATCTGTACCGCAGTGTCGAACCCAAACGTGTAGTCGGTGGCGGAGATGTCGTTGTCGATCGTCTTGGGCACGCCGACGACGTTGATCCCTTCGTCGCCGAGCTTCCAGGCGACGCCCAACGTGTCCTCACCCCCGATTGCGATCAACGCGTGAATGTGCTCGCGTTCGAGCGTTGCGAGCACGGCCGCCACGCCGCCGTCCTGCTTGAAAGGATTCGTGCGCGAGGTGCCGAGGATCGTGCCACCCCGGGGCAGCAGCCCGCGCACGGTGTCGAAGGTGAGGTCGACGGTCTCGTCCTGGATGAGTCCCCGCCACCCGTGACGGAAGCCGACCAGCTCGTGGCCGTAGAGACCCTCGCCCTTGCGGACCACGGCGCGGATCACCGCGTTGAGGCCCGGACAGTCGCCGCCGCCCGTCAGCAGTCCGATGCGCATCAGGTCCCTTCGTCTCGCGCGTCGAGCCCATCCTGCCCCAACCGCACCTGCCCCAACCGTGTGAGCGACGGCCGGTAGTCTCGCCGCGTGGAGATGGAGCGGAGGCGTGGCCGGATGGCCGGGACGCCGCAGCGGAATCGACCCGAACACGAGATGGAGCGGAGGCGTGCCGGATGATGGCCCGGGCTCCGAAGGAACGAGTCGAGCAGGCCGCCCAGGCCCTGCTGAGCCCGGGTGAGCGCGTCACATCGACGGGAAGCTGCTGGGCCGTCCAGATTCGCCCACGAATGCCGTTGCTCCTGCTCGCTCGACGCAAGTACGTGGTGGCACTGACCGACTGCCGCATCCTGATGTTCGCTCGTGGGCGCGGGAAACCTGAACCGTCCAACCTCATCATCGGCAAGCGGTACGAGACGTTCACCCTCGAACGTGTCCGACGCCGTCGGCCACTCCTCAAGATCGTGGTGCAAGCAGCCAACGGCAACCGATTGGTGTTCGAGTTCCGTCGGGGCGAGCGCGAGCTGGCCGGCGAGCTCATCGCTCGCCTCACGCCGCCCCCGGGCGCCGGCGAATCAACCTTCGACGCACCCCGCAGCGCGGCACCGACCACCGAGCGCTGGAGCCCGTTGGCACAAGAACCCGTGGACTCGATTCCGGATGACTCGATTCCGGATGAGCGCAGCCCAGTCGATCCGATTCCTGCGTGGCCGGTGGTCGAACCGACCCGACACACACTCGAGGACCCAGCGTTCTGGGGTACGGAGCAGTGACCGCCGATCGCGGCTGAGTCATCGTATGACGACCGTCGTCCTCGCGATCGATGCCGGCACCACGGGAGTTCGTACCCTCGCAGTCGACGAGCACGGTCGACCGGGCGCGTGGGCATACCGGGAGTTCCCGCAGCACTTCCCGCAACCCGGCTGGGTGGAGCACGACCCGGAGGACATCTGGACCGCCACGCTGGCCACGCTCACCGAAGTGGTCGCGGCGCTCGGCGACGAGCACATCGCGGCCATCGGCATCACCAACCAACGCGAGACCACCGTCGTCTGGGATCGCACAACCGGACAGGCGCGTCACAAGGCGATTGTCTGGCAGGACCGACGCACTGCGAGCCGGTGTGACGAGCTGCGCGCCGCGGGCCACGAATCGCTGGTGCGCGAGCGCACCGGTCTCGTCCTCGATCCCTACTTCTCGGCAACCAAGCTCGAGTGGCTCCTCACCCACGGCGGCGTCCTCGCCGACGGCGCACTCGCGTTCGGCACCGTCGACTCCTGGTTGCTGTGGCGACTGACCGGCGGTGTGGAAGGCGGCGTGCACGCAACCGACACCACGAACGCCAGTCGCACACTGCTCCTCGACATCGACACGCTGCAATGGTCCGAGGAACTGCTCGCACTGTTCGGCGTGCCGGCAACGTGTCTCCCCGAAGTACGTCCGAGTCTCGGACGCTTCGGCACAACTTCACCGCAGTGCGCAGCAGGGCTCCAGGTTCCGGTGAGTGGCATCGCTGGCGATCAGCAGGCTGCACTGTTCGGACAGGCGTGCTTCGAACCCGGCATGACCAAGAACACCTATGGCACCGGCTCGTTCGTGCTGATGAACCTCGGACCCACGCGGCCCGCGCCGGTGGACGGGCTGCTCACTACCGTGGCGTGGAGCACAGGCGACGACGTCGCATACGCGATGGAAGGCGCTGTGTTCGTCACCGGTGCCGCGATTCAGTGGCTCCGAGATGGTCTCGGGATCATCGATGACGCATCGGAGACGGGACCGCTTGCCGCGAGCGTGCCCGACACTGGCGGAGTCGTGATGGTGCCCGCGCTCACTGGTCTCGGATCGCCGTGGTGGGACCCGTACGCGCGTGGCGCGGTGCTGGGGATCACGCGAGGCACCACCCGTGCCCACCTTGTGCGCGCGGTTGTCGAGGCGATGGCCTGGCAGACGCGCGACGTCGTGGATGCGATGACCTCTGCATCGGGCCTCACCGTCACCGAGCTGCGCGCTGATGGCGGGGCGAGCGTCATGGACGTGCTGTGCCAGTTCCAAGCAGACGTGCTCGGTGTGCCGGTACGCCGTCCGGTCGTGAAGGAGACGACCGCGCTCGGTGCGGCCTATTTGGCTGGGATCGCCGAGGGCGTGTGGGCCTCACCGGCCGACGCAGCCGCCGCGTGGCACGAGGAAGCCGCATTCACGCCCGCGATGCCCGCCGAGGAGGTCACGCGGCGCCACGAAGAATGGCTGCGCGGCGTCGACCGATCCCGCGGCTGGGCGAAAGAAGCTGCCAGCTGAGGGCTTTTCGGGCACGCTCAACCGCGCATAGCGCGGCTCAGCGTGCCAAGAACCCGTGGCTTAGGACTCGCGCGGGTA
>CAMDCC010000110.1 GCA_945889545.1 Bifidobacterium breve
GCGGCGGGGGCTGGGGCCGAAGTGGGTTGTGACTCCGGAAGCGGGCGTGGGTTGCGTGGAAGTCGTCGGGATTCCTCCCGATGGCATTCACCGGCCTCCCAGCCCGCCCCAAGGCCCACGCCCGCGACCGGTGTCCTTACTTCTCGCTCGCTCTCTGCCCGCGCTTCTGCGGTTCCTTGCCGCTTTGCGGACACCCCGTTCGCTCGCTGGCGAGCGCCTCCGGCGCCGCACTGCCGGGCCCCCGACCCGAGCGGGACCTTCCGTGGTGGCCGCCCTTCGGCTGGACGTGCTCCGGGCGACGCACTCCACCGGCGCCTTCTTACGCTCCGGCCCGCCCCGCGCTCAGTCCGCTCGATGACCGCTTCGTTCTTCGCGATCTTCGTCGCGTTCGGTTGATGCCCCGTACGATCCCGCGATGAATCTGGTCGAGGTGGTCCTGGGGTCCGGCGCTCCGGACGCTCCCGCGCTTGTTGGCCCTCGCGGGGTTACCTCGTACTCAGCGCTGAGCGAGATCGTTGAGCGGCTCGCGGGCCAGCTCAGTGCGAAGGGGGTGCAGCCCGGCGACCGGGTTGTGGTGATGAGTGGGAACGACGAGGGGTTTGTCGTTTCTTACTTGGCGGTGTTGCAGGTTGGGGGGATTGCTGTGCCGTTGAATCCTTTGGCGCCAGCGGCTGAGTTGGGGCGGGAGATTGCTGCGATCGAGCCGAAGTTGGCGCTCGCTGCTGGCGACTTGGTGTCGGTGTTGGGTGCGGCAGGTGCGTTGGCAGCGGTGAGTGCGGCGGATGTGGTCGCAGTTGATCTCGATGCGCTCGGCGACGCGCCTGCGCCCGCGCCTACGACAAGTGTGGATCGGGCGGATGACGACGTCGCTGTGTTGCTCTTCACGTCGGGTACCGCGGGTCCGCCGAAGGCGGCGATCCTCACGCACGGCAATCTCGCCGCGAACATTCGCCAGGTGCTCGAACACCCGGGGCTTCGGCTCGACGCGTCCGACATCGCGCTTGGCGTACTTCCGTTCTTCCATGTGTTCGGGCTCAACGTGGTTCTTGGTGTGACCCTGGCCGCGGGCGGGTCGGTGGCGCTTGTCGAGCACTTCGAGCCCGCAGCCACCGCGCGCGTCATCTCCGAGCAGAAGGTCACGGTGGTCGCTGGCGTCCCCACCATGTTCACGGCGTGGATCGACGCCGAGGTCCCAGCCGACACCTTTTCGAGCGTGCGGCTCGCCGTTTCTGGTGCCGCCGAGCTCCCAGCGCAGACGGCTGTCGGCTTTCGTGAGCGCTTCGGCGTCGAGCTCCACCAGGGCTACGGGCTCACCGAGGCCGCGCCCATCGTGACCTCGACCGCCTTGATGACGGTATCGCCGCCGCCGGGTTCGATTGGTCCGCCCGTGCCCGGAGTCGAGGTTCGGCTCGTCGATGCCGATGGCACTGATGTGCTGGCCGGCGATCCCGGCGAGCTGTGGGTCCGGGGTCCGAACGTGTTCCCCGGCTACTGGCACGACACCGAAGCCACCGAGCGGGCGCTCACCCCCGACGGGTGGCTCCGCACCGGCGATGTCGCCGTGGTCGACGACAACGGCGGCCTGCGGCTGGTCGACCGGGCCAAGGACCTGATCATCGTGTCGGGATTCAACGTGTATCCCGTCGAGGTTGAGGACGTGTTGCGGGAGCATCCCGACGTCGTCGACGCGGCCGTCGTAGGTGAACCGAGTCCGCGTACCGGCGAAGCCGTCGCCGCGTACGTGCAAGCGACGCCGGGTCACCAGATCGACACCGATGCGCTCAACGTGCACTGCGCGCGTGCGCTGGCTCGGTACAAGTGCCCGTCGCGCTACGAGGTGGTCACCGACCTCCCGCGTGCGCTCTCGGGCAAGCTCTTACGCCGTGAGCTCCGCACCTGACGGCTGACGCGTCCGGCGTCCTTCGGCTACGAGAAAGCCTGCGTAGATCACGCCGATGCCGATCGCGAGGGTGAGCGTGAAGGCTTCGTCATGACCGACGATCCCCTGTACCAACCCGCCGCCTGAGAGCACGAGCGTGCCGAGGGCGACGAGTGCGTTCGCGGCGGCGAGTCGGGCGCCGTCGGTGCTCCGCCGATCCCGCGCGAAGCGCACCGCCGAGAGCACCACGCCCGCGATGATCACGACCGCGCCGACGCCGCTGCCAATGGCCGCTAGTGCTCGCGGTCCGGCGTTGAACACGTCCTTGCCTACGGGGATCGCCGTGCCGCGCACGGCATCCATCGGTGCACTCAGGAGCACCCCAGCAGCAAGGCCGGAGAAGAACACGAGGAACCATCGGGCGCGCCGAGCGACGTCGGGTCCGAGCAGCAGCGCCACGCTGCCGAGCGCGAGCCACGGCACCGTGAGCACGGCACCGAACAGGTAGAAGACCCGGAACGTCCCGGGGCCCCAGCCGTTCGAGGTTCCGAGGGCGAGCAACGCCGATGCCAGCGCGAACAGCGCGAGGGCGACGGCCCAGGCCGAGAGGTGCGGGCTGCGGCGTTGCGTCCACCGCACGAGCGCCGACTCCGCGAACAGCGATGCCACCGCGGTGGCAAGGAATGCCAGGCCCGTCACCATCTCGAGGGCGAGCGTAGGGGGCGCGAGACTTTGTGAAGAAAAGCACGAGCGGCGGTTAGCCTGGTTTTGGTGCTCGGGTCGGCCCGGGCACGAGGGAGCGAGGAGCGCCGCTATCCCCGAGGCTCGCCGGATTCCCGATGCGACCGTGGCCCGTCTGCCCCTCTACTACCGGGCGCTCCTCGAGATCGCCGACCAGGACGTCTCCACCGTGTCCTCGGAGCAGCTCGCCGAGCTCGCGGGAGTCAACGCGGCCAAGGTGCGCAAGGACCTCTCCTATCTCGGCACCTACGGCACGCGGGGCGTGGGGTACGTCGTCGGGGAGCTGGTCGACGAGATCGCCGCGGAGCTCGGCCTCACCCACGATTGGCCGGTTGCGATTGTCGGCCTCGGCAACCTCGGGCATGCGCTCGCCAACTACCGGGGTTTCGGCGCCCGCGGGTTTCGAGTCGTCGCCCTCATCGACACCGATCCCGCGAAGGTGGGGAGCCAGGTGGGTGAACTGGCGATCGAGTCGCTCGACACGCTCGATGTCATCGTTGCGGAACGAGGCGTCGCGATCGGCGTCATCGCCGTGCCGGCAATCGCGGCGCAAGAGGTGGCCGATCGGCTAGTCGCCGCGGGTGTCGGCTCGATCCTGAACTTCGCGCCGGCAGTGGTGGCCGTGCCGGAGTCGGTGTCGGTGCGCAAGGTCGACCTCGCCACCGAGCTCCAGATCCTCTCCTTCTACCAACAGCACCGCGCGCAACCTTCACGCGTATGAGCGAGCGACCGCGAGCCGGGTTTCCCGGGGAGCAGCGAGCGGGGCCCGAGCGGCCCGGCCCGCAGGGCCGAGAGCGGGAAGTATGAGCGAGCGCGCCGGATTGGGCGGCTACCCCGTGAATCTGCTCGTGGCGGGGAAGCGCTGCGTGGTTGTGGGCGGCGGGCGTATCGCGGCGCGCAAGATCGAGGCGCTGCTCGATGCCGGTGCCAACGTGCACGTGGTCTCCTTGGAGCTCGTACCCGAGCTCCAAGAGTGGCGCGACGCCGGTCGCATCACGGTCGACGAGCGCGCCTTCGAGCCCGGCGACCTCGACGGTGCGTGGCTCGCCACCACGGCCACGAGCACTCCCGCGGTCAACCGTGCCGTGTTCGAGGCCGGCGAGGCACGCCACCTCTGGGTGAACGCGGCCGACGATCCCGACCGCTGCTCGTTCACCCTCATGTCGGTGGTCCGCCAGGGCGACCTCGTGGTCACCATCGGCACCGGTGGGCGCAGCCCCGCCCTGGCCGCCTGGCTCAAGGACCGCCTGACCTCCGAGCTCGGGCCGGAATATGCCATGGCCTGCGACCTCCTTTCGGAGGCCCGAGAGGCGGTGCGGGCCACCGGCCAATCCAGCGAAGACCTGGATTGGCGACGGGCGCTCGATTCCGGCATGGTGGAATTGATCCGCAACGGCCGGACGGCCGAAGCGAAGGAGCTTCTCGAGCAGTGTCTCTCGTCGTCGTCGGACTGAACCACCGCACTGCGGCCGTCGATCTGCTCGAGCGGATGACGGTGCCGCCGGCGGGTCTGCCCAAGGCCCTCCAGTCGCTCGCGGTGCGGGAACACCTCGCAGAGGTCGTGGTGCTGTCCACGTGCAACCGCAGCGAGGTCTACGTGCGCACGACGCGCTTCCATGACGGGATCGACGACGTGCGCCACTTCCTCGCCGAGTGCTCAGGCGTCAACACCGACGACCTCGCCGAGCAGGTGTACACGTTCCACGACGACGCCGCGGTGGCGCATCTCTTCGGCGTTGCCGCCGGCCTCGATTCCATGATCATCGGCGAGGGCGAGATCCTTGGGCAGGTGCGCGAAGCCTGGCAGGTGGCCGAAAGCGAAGGGACGGCTGGCCAGCTCTTGTCGCGCACGTTCCGACACGCCCTCGAGGTGGGCAAGCGGGCGCGCACCGAGACTGCGATCAGCCGACATTCAGTGTCGATCGCGTCGGCCGCCGTCACCCTGGCCGGTGAGCGTCTGGGATCGCTGGAGGGCCGTCGCGTCATCCTGCTCGGCGCCGGCGACGTCAGTGAAGGAATGGCAATCGCGTTGTCGGGCGCGGGCGTCGGCGAGATCATCGTGGCCAACCGCAGCGCGGCGCGCGGCCGCGACCTGGCTCGCCGCTTCTCCGGGCGCTCGATCGCGATCGATGAGGTGGTCGACACCCTCGTCACCTCCGACGTATTGCTCTCCTCCACCGGGGCTCCGGGCACGCTCATCGAGCGCAGCGACATGGAAGAGGTCATGCGCCGGCGCGATGGGCGGGCACTGCTCGTGGTCGACGTGGCCGTCCCGCGCGACGTCGACCCCGGTGTTGGCCAGGTGTTCGGGGTCACCCTGCTGGATATCGACGACCTCAAGGCACTTGGCGAGGCGAGCCTCCAAGCGCGCCGGGCCGAGGTCGGCAAGGTGCGCGTGATCATCAATGATGAGCTCGACCGTTACCGGCTCGACCGCTCGGCGCGCGAGCTCTCACCGCTCGTCGAGCAGTTCCGGGCCAAGGCCGAGACGCTGCGTCGCGCTGAGCTCGACCGGTTGGGTGCCAAGTTCAAGGATCTGTCGAAGGAAGAGCGGGCCGCGGTCGAGCAAGTGACCAGCGGCATCGTGAACAAGCTGCTGCACGAGCCGACCGTCCGGCTCAAGGACGCCGCCGGCACCGCCCGCGGCGAGCTCTACGCCGACGCGCTCGCCGAGCTGTTCGCGCTCGACGAGCTCGAGGCGGACGAGCCAACTCCAGACGCTTGAGTCAATCGGGCTTGAGGATTGCGACGCGCGGGAGCGCGCTCGCCCGATGGCAGGCCGCACGGGTGGCGGCGCTCCTCGGCGGCGACGCTGAGCTCGTGGTGGTCGAGACCACCGGTGACCGACGGGCCGATACGCCGATCCACGAGATGGGCGGTACCGGTGTGTTCGTCAAGGAGGTGCAGCAGGCGGTGCTCGATGGTCGAGCCGATATCGCTGTGCACTCAGCCAAGGATCTCCCGTCGGAGCAGACCCCGGGCCTTGTGATCGCTGCGGTGCCCGAGCGTGGCGACCCGCGCGACGCGCTGGTGGGCTCGACCTTGGCCGATCTCCCGAACGGTGCTGTGGTTGCGACGGGTTCAGTCCGGCGCCGCGCCCAACTCGCCGCGTTGCGCGCCGACGTGATCTTCGCCGATCTGCGCGGCAACATGGAGACACGCCTGGCGAAGGCCGCCGGCTTTGATGCCATCGTTGTTGCCGCAGCGGCATTCGATCGCCTCGGACTGGAGGATCACATCACGGAACGCTTGGCGACGTCGGTCATGCTCCCGCAGGTCGCACAGGGTGCACTCGCCGTGGAGTGTCGCGACGACGATGCCGCGACCCGTGAACGCCTGGCCACGATCGACGATCACGATGCGCACCGGGCAGTCATCGCAGAGCGGGCGTTCCTCGCCGAGCTCGGCGGTGGATGTGATCAGCCGGTTGGCGCGCTCGCACACATCACCGATGATGGCGGCGTGGAGATCGAAGGCTTGCTGGCGTCGCTCGACGGCCGGGCGGTGGTCCGGCGCGCGATCACCGGCTCCGATCCTGAGGCAGCGGGTCGCGAGCTCGCGGAGATGGTGGTTGCGTCGGGGGAGGTGACCCGGTGACGGTCGCACTCGTCGGCGCCGGCCCTGGCGATCCCAAGCTCCTCACGCGCCGTGGGTGGGAGCTGCTCCTCGAGGCCGAGGTCGTGGTCTATGACCGCCTCGCTGCACCCGCGCTGCTCGACCTCGCCCCGATCACCGCCACGCGCATTGACGTGGGCAAGACACCCGGGTCCGACCAGATGTCACAGCGCGCCATCAACGCAGTGCTCGTCGAGCACGGCCGCGCGGGCAAGCGGGTCGTGCGCCTCAAGGGCGGCGACCCGTTCGTGTTCGGACGGGGCGGCGAAGAAGCCGAGGCGCTCGCGGCCGCCGGAATCGACTTCGAGGTCGTGCCCGGCATCACCAGCGCGATCGCCGCGGCGGCCTACGCGGGGATTCCGGTGACCCACCGGGGCGTTTCGACGCACTTCACCGTCGTCACCGGCCACGAGGACCCGACCAAGGGGCACACCGACGTGGATTGGGCCGCGCTCGCGGCCGCGGGCGGCACGCTCGTGATCCTCATGGGCGCGGGCCACATTGCCGACATCGCACAGCGCCTGATCGCCGGGGGTCGGTCCCCGGACACTCCCGTCGCCGCCGTGCGCAACGGCACGCGACCTGACCAACGAACTGTCCGCGCCACTCTCGCGACCATTGGCGACTCGGGCGTGCGCCCGCCGTCGGCGATCGTCGTGGGTGAAGTGGCCGCGCTTGATCTGTCTTGGTTCGAATCGCGGCCGTTGTACGGGCGCAGTGTGGTGGTCACCCGAGCGCGCGAACAGGCGAGTGAGCTTCGCGAATGCCTCGAAGAGCTCGGCGCGGAAGTGCTCGAGCTGCCGACCATCGCCATCGAACCACTCGAGTTCACGGTTCCTCGACTCAGCCAGTACGGCTGGATCATCTTCACGTCGGCGAACGCGGTCGCCGCCTTCTTCGATCGCGGCATCACGCCGGCGATGCTCGACAGCCGCGCGTTGGCCGGTGTGCGCGTGGCCGCGATCGGCCTGGCTACCGAGATGGAGCTCGTCGCCCGGGGGATTCGCGCCGATCTCATGCCCGACCGCTTCGTCGCCGAATCGCTGCTCGAAGCCTTCCCCGATCCAGCAGCGCCGAACGAGAAAGTGCTGTTGCCGCGCGCGGAGCAGGCGCGCGATGTGCTGCCCGGCGGCTTGCACGAGCGCGGCTACGCGGTCGACATCCTCTCGCTCTATCGAACGGTCGCGGCCCGACCCGACCCGGCGATGCTCGAGCGGGTGCAGTCAGGAACGGTCGACGCGATCACGTTCACGTCATCGTCGACCGTCACGAACTTTTGCGATGCCGTCGGGGAACTTCCGGAACCCCAGCCCCTGGTCGTGTCGATCGGCCCCGTCACCTCGAAGACCGCAGTCGCCCGTGGCCTCCGGGTTGACGCCGAGGCCGTGGAGCACACCATCGACGGCGTCGTGGTTGCTCTGCTCGAAGCGCTGGGGAGCGAGGCGCTGGGGAGATAGGTCGGTCCCGCCTCTACCATTGGGGCGTGCCCTTTCCTGAGCAGCGCTCGCGTCGGTTGCGGCGTACGCCCGCCCTCCGGCGACTGGTGGCCGAAGCCCGCCTTTCGGTCGACGATCTCGTGGCGCCGCTCTTCGTGAAGGAGGGCCTCGACGCTCCCGAGCCGGTCATGTCGATGCCGGGCGTGGTGCAGCACACCCAGGAGAGCCTTCGCAAGGAAGTCCGTGCGTTGGCCGATCTCGGCGTGCCTGCGGTCATCCTCTTCGGAGTGCCGAAAGCCAAGGACTCCGTTGGATCCGGCGCGAGCAATCCGTCGGGAGTGGTGCAGACGGCGCTGCGGTCGCTGCGCGACGAGGTAGGTGATGCCCTTGTGCTCATGGCCGACGACTGCCTCGACGAGTACACCGACCACGGTCACTGTGGCGTGATCGACGCGAACAAGCACGTCGACAACGACGCCACGCTCGAGCGGTATGCGGAGATCGCTGTCACCCAGGCTGACGCCGGAGCCGACGTGATCGCGCCCTCCGGGATGATGGACGGTCAGGTCGGTGCGATCCGATCCGCGCTCGACACCGCCGGGCACCACGAAGTCGCGGTGTTGGCGTACTCGGCGAAGTACGCGTCGGCGCTCTACGGACCGTTCCGCGAAGCGGCCGAGTGCGCGCCGCAGTTCGACGACCGTCGCTCGTACCAGATGGATCCCCCGAACGCGCGTGAAGCGCTCGACGAGACCGCGCTCGATGTGGGCGAAGGTGCCGACATGGTGATGGTGAAGCCGGCGCTCGCGTACCTCGACGTGATCGCGGCGGTACGCGGTGCGTTCGACGTACCGGTCGGTGCGTTCCACGTGAGCGGCGAGTACTCGATGATCAAGGCTGCGGCGGCCAACGGCTGGATCGACGGCGACGCCGTCGCACTCGAGCACCTCACCGCGATCAAGCGGGCCGGTGCCGACTTCGTGCTCACGTACCTGGCGCGCGAGGTCGCCGAGCGGCTCTCGGCGTGACCAGCCTCTACAAGCGGGCGTTGGCCCGTATCCCGGGTGGGGTGAACTCGCCGGTGCGGTCGT
>CAMDCC010000111.1 GCA_945889545.1 Bifidobacterium breve
CCGTCGGCGCCGACCGCCGACTACACGCTCGAGCAGTGGAACGGTGTGATCGCGCTCAACCTCACCGGCGTGTTCCTATGCTTGAAGTACGAGATCCCGCAGATGGTCGCCCAAGGTGGTGGCGCAATCGTCAACACATCGTCGGGCGCAGGGTTGATCGGGTTCGCCGGACTCCCTGGCTATGTAGCGAGCAAGCACGGTGTCATCGGTCTCACCCGCGCCGCCGCGCTGGAGTACGTGAAGGCCGGCGTGCGCGTGAACGCCGTCTGCCCGGGGAGCACCCGCACGCCGATGCTCGAAGGCTTCATGGGTGGCGACCCGGTCATCGAGAAGATGATGGAGCAGTCGGCGCCGATCGGACGCCTCGCGCGGCCCGAAGAGATCGCCGAAGCAATGGTGTGGCTGCTCTCCGATGCCGCGTCGTTCATGGTCGGCCACGCGCTCGCGGTCGACGGCGGCGCAGTAGTGATGTAGCCCCAACTCCTCGCTCGCTCTCTGGTCGGCTCCTGCGGTCCTTCACCGTGGTATCCCAGATCGTTCGCTCGCTGGCGAGCGCCTCCGGCGCCGCGTCTGCCTCTGGCTATATCTGATCCCACACCATCACTTTGCGCTCGCTCTCTGGTCGGCTCCTGCGGTACTGCACCGTGTTCGTCTCGGCCGTTCGCTCGCTAGTGAGCAGTTCCACGGGGTCGCGTTTGTTGATGTGACCCATGAGGCCGTTGTAGATGCCGTACCCGCAGAGCTGACGCAGGCGCGGCGAGAAGCCGGCCGCAGTCTCGCGGGGGATGCCGAGCTGCTGGTTCTCCTGCTGGCGGATCCAACCGGCGCAGTAGTTCATGGCGATGCCGACTCTGCGTTCGTTTGTGGTGTTCGCGCCACCGCCGTGCCAGAGGCTGCCGTGCCACACGAGCACGCTGCCCTTCGGCATCTCGGCGGGGATGCTGTCGTAGGGAGCGCCGTAGTCGGGTGACGCGTCGGCCACATGCGATCCGGGGATGATGCGAGTCGCTCCGTTCGCCTCGGTGAAGTCGGTGAGTGCCCACATCGAGTTGCACACCGTCGGCGCGTGCGGCTTGTCGAGCGGAATGAGCTGATCGTCGGCGTGGATGGGTTGAGCCGTCTCGCCGGGGTCGATGCTGATCGACGAGAGTGCCGACACGAGACACCCCGGGTCGAGCACGCCTTCCACGACCGGAAGCACGTGGTCATGCACCGGGATCGCCTCGTACAACGGGCCGAACGCGAGCAGGTTGTAGATGCGTACGGTGCGCGCGCCCTCGAAGCTGTTGTCCGACGGCACCACTTCGTAGTCGCGTTCGAGGCGCAGCAGG
Source organism: Bifidobacterium breve (assembly GCA_945889545.1). Lineage (GTDB taxonomy): Bacteria > Actinomycetota > Acidimicrobiia > IMCC26256 > PALSA-555 > SHVJ01. The sequence continues at coordinate 1,332 of CAMDCC010000111.1, forward strand.
TCGTCGTTCAGCGCGTCGATCAACGCAGGATCGATGGCGCGCTCGAGAATCGTGAACCCGTCGCGGGCCACAGCGTCGAGGTGCCCTTGGATCGTGTCGGTGTCGAGCACGACGCGAGAGGCTACCGACTGCGCCCACTTAGAATCTGGAACTCTTCCAAATCCTTTCGATGCGCGCCCTCATTCGGGAGAGCAGTCGCGGGTCTATCTTGCGTCGGTCCACCTTTTCGAAGTTCGCTCGCATTGATTCAAGAGTCGAATCCACGGCGTCGTCGACGACAGCCTCTTCGAGCAATCCCCACGACCGCGCTTCGAGGTGGAGGTGTGCCCGGGTGACGGCGTCGAGTTGCTCAAGCCCACATACGCGCAATGCAAGCTTGCTCGTGGGAGCAAACTCAATCGAAGGTGCGACGTCATACAGAGGGGCGAGGGCTGCCGCCTCGTCGAGCAGGAATCCGTGGTTCCGGGCGTGTGCATCGGTGTCTCCAATGGCGAGGACAAAGGTCATGGCGCGGATCAATGTTGTGAGGTTTGTCTGCGGGTCGTGACCGTGATCGATCAAGACTTGAGCGAGTGAGTTGTATGACGGAGGACCAGAGCGTCGCTCGTACTTGTTCAATCCTGTGGGATCGATACCCAATGCCTGACAACCGTCCTCCTGGTGCCGGCGCTGGACGCCTTGATCGTTGATGAATCGATCGAACCGTTCAACGATGAGTACGTCGCGTCCGTCAACCTCCTCCAAGGATGCAACAGCAGCATCGAGTCCCACCTCTCGGGCAAGAGCTAGCGAAAAGTTCTCCGTCGCGACGAGGCCCGGGTAGCGCAATGAATCAGGTTTGAGGATGTGTGTGCTTGGGGTGCCATCAACGGGCCGAGCCCACCCGCCCTGCACTTTGCAAAGCAGGAGCTTTGCCTGGAGGCCACCGAGTGAGACGTGAACTTCGTCGTCGTTGCCGAGCGGAGCGTTGGGGAGATCCGCCAAGAGCTGGCCTAGTTCGGTAGTTGTGATTGCCTGCACTTCGCCAGCCACCGGTGGATGTTCATCCGAGCCGACGAACGAAACTGCTCCGGCGCAGTCGCGACCAATCGCGGCTATGAGAGAGAAGGCGTCACCCCGCCGGACCTCGTAACGCGTCTCGAGGTGTGTGCGACTCTCGCCTTCGGGCAAGAGGCCTTCTACCCACCAGCGAACTCGATCGCCGCGATACGGGTCCTCTTCGACAGGAAGTGAGATGGAGAGACACAGCGCGCCGCGTCCAAGGCGGTCGACCAGTTCCGGCGTGTATTGCAGGGACATCTCGTCCTTGAGCCGCGCGACCCGTTGTGTGTGTAGCCAGACGTCGAGTGACGAGGTGCTCACGGTGACGCCTCCGCAACGGGATCGCTACCGTCCTTCATTGGCTCTGTCTTGTTGCGGACTTCGACGTGAGCGGTGCGGGGTACCACTACTAGATCGAACCCAAGGAGTGAAAATGCCTTGATGAGCCGTTGGAGCGTCTGGTTCTCGCCGGATTCCATTCGGGCCATGGTCATTCGATTGATGCCCAAAGCACGAGCTAACTGTGCCTGGGTCATGCTCTTCTCCTTGCGCATGTTGGCCAGGGCAGTGCCTAGACCGACGGTGCCTCGTATCCTCCGCCAGGACGGCTTGGCGATGCTCTGTTTTTGTGGCATTCCGCCACGGTACTCCAAATGCTCTCATTAGTGATCATTTCTACCCTCTACCAGAAATGCACGTTTTTTCAATCACCGAACTGGCCCAGGCGATCTGGCGGTACCGTCACGGGCATGCCGATCTATGCACTCGGAGACTCCAAGCCGAACATTCACCCCGACGCGTTCGTGCATCCCGACGCCACGGTGATCGGTAACGTCACCATCGGGGCCGAGACCACGATTTGGCCGCAGGCCGTGCTGCGAGGCGACTACGGCGAGATCCACATCGGGGAGCGCACCTCGATCCAGGACGGCACGGTCGTGCACTGCACCGCCGTACTCCCCACCATCGTCGGTGATGACTGCGTGGTCGGCCATCTCGCGCATCTGGAGTGCTGCATCGTGGAGAACGGCTCGCTGGTCGGTTCGAACTCGGTGGTGTTGCACCGAGCGATCGTGCGGTCGGGTGCGCTCGTCGCCGGCAGCGCATTCGTGCCGAACGGCATGGAGATCCCGTCAGGAGCGATGGCGATGGGCGTACCCGCGAAGCTCAAGTTCGACGCCGTCGACCCTGCGTCGATCGCAGAGATGGCCAAGGGCTACGTCGAGAACGGCTACCGCTACCGCACCGAGATGCGCCGCCTCGACTGACCAATCTCGAGCGAGTCGCCGTCCTGGCTCAGCCCTTCACGTATGCGAGCTTCTCGGCGATCTTGCCATCGCGGACGCGCAGCACATCGACGCCGCGCACGTGGTGCTGCACATCGCCGTCTTGCCACGAGTAGGTCCAACGCACGACACATCGGTCGCCTGTCGCAATGATCTCTTCGGCATCGAAATGGGCGGTTGGGGTCTCGGTGAAGAGTCGCTCCCATGCAAGGCGCAAAGCAGCAGCGCCTTCGTGGCGCTCGCCGTCAGGAGGGCTCGTGCTCTCGAACACAGCGTCTTCTGTCATCAATGCGATCGTGGCATCCACGTCGTGCTGGTTGAATGCGGAATTGAAGCGCTCAACCGCCTCGATCGTCGCGCGAGTGACGTCGTCGCTCATCGTGCGCTCCTCAGTAGGGGTCGGTAATGCCGCGTACTTCGTCGGGTTCGATGTAGATCACGCGGGCGCTCGGCACGCGTTCGCGGATGCGTTGCTCAACTGTGTCGATCGCCTTCGCCACGCCGGCATCCGCGGCAGCGGTGAGGTCGACTTTTGCGGCTACCAGCAAGTCTTCGGGCCCGAGGTGCTCGGTGCGGAGATGGATGAGCTGCTCCACTTCGGGACTGGACTCGATCACGTCGCGTATCGCATCCTGTTCCTCGGTCGACGCCGCTTCGCCGATGAGCAGACTCTTCATCTCGATGGCGAGGATCACGGCGATCACGCCCAGCAACAGCCCGATCGCGATGCTGCCCATGGCGTCGAAGGCGGGCTCGTCGGTGATGGTTGCGACGGCGACGCCCACCATGGCGAACACTAGTCCGACCAACGCGCCGATGTCCTCGAGCAGCACGACTGGGAGCTCCGGGCTCTTTGACGTACGGATGAACCTCCACCAGGAGCGGTCGCCGCGCACCTTGGCTGCTTCGTGCACTGCGGTGCGCAGCGAGAAGCTCTCAAGGATGATCGCGAGGCCCAGCACGCCGAACGCCCACTCGGGCGACTCGATCTCGTGGGGGTTGATGAGCTTCGCGATCCCTTCGTACAAAGCGAACATCGAGCCCATCGAGAACAACACGAGCGCCACGACGAAGGCCCAGAAGTAGCGCTCACGTCCGTATCCGAAGGGGTGCGTCTCGGAGGGGGCGCGGCGCGAGCGAGCGCCGCCGAGGAACAGCAGCCCTTGGTTGCCGGTGTCGGCCAATGAGTGGATCGACTCGGCGAGCATCGACGCGGCACCGGTGGCGAGGAACGCCACGAACTTCGCGATGGCGATGCCGAGATTGGCGATGAACGCAGCGGCAATCGCCCGTCGGCTTCCTTCGTGCATGGTCCTGGACGCTATCTGTCGCTTGGGACCAGTTCGTCCCAGCCGTAGACCAGGCGACCGTCGACGGTGAGCTGTGGGAGATGGCCCACCTTCACCTTGTGTTCGTCGTACGAAGCGGAGAGCGCGAGGGCGCGCTCCGGTCCGAGGAACTCGGCGGTGGCGTCGAGCAGCAGGCGCGTGAACGCTCGACCATGGTGTGCGAGGTGGGCCTGGTCACTCAGGGCCCAGTGCGCGAGCTCGTGGAGCACGACGCCCTTGGTGCGGTAGCGCCGGGGGAGCGTGATCGAGAAGCCGCCCGTCTCTTCCTCGCGGAAAAATGCCTGGCGGGCACCGTTGCCCGGCCGAAAGCGCGGCACCGCGTCGATCGTGTGGTCGGGGAATCGTGAGTGCCACCACAACGTGCCCACGACCCGATCGGCGAACGCCGCACAGGCGTCAAGCCCAGGTAGCGGGCTCGGCGGCATCGGTGTCTCGGCGCGGTACACCCGGGCGCGCTGGTTGTCGCGCGGTCGCCGCGGCTCCTCAGTTAGGAGCTCCTCAGTTAGGGGCTGGTTGGTCAGGAACTTCGTAAGCATTGGAACAAGATGAGCACGTTCGGTCGCTGAAGTGACGGACCCAAAGTGATGGACCCAAAGTGATCGACCAAAAGTGATCGACAGGACTCAGCTCGTAGTCGCTTCCGGTAGGTGCATGGGGTTCTCAGTGAGCCAACCGGCCGTCTGGCGGTGCGGCACACCTACTCGCGACGTCATGATCCCGTGCTCGTCGCGTAGGCGCGCCATGCTCTCGTTGCGGCCCGTATACGACGAAGGCTGGCGCACCATCCACACGATCCCTTCCGCAGCAACCTCGCTCGGCTCCCAATCGGAGTGGTCGAACTCGGGTGCATTGGCCACAAATCCCTCGGAGGCAACCGGGATGTCGATGCGAAATGTGTTGACCGCGATGCCGTACGGAGCCAGCTGTGCCGCCGCTGAGATCGTGAGGTGCTCGAGCGCGATCTTCGACATCCCGTAGGCCATGAGGCCCGGGATGTAGTTCAACCCCGCGAGCGACGACACGTTCACGATCGAGCCGCCGCCGTGCTCGCGCATCGAGGGCGTGACGGCCGCGATCGCAACCATGGGTGCGCGTGTGTTCACGTCGAAGATGAGGTCGTGGCGCTTCACCGGGAGCTCGAGGTCGCCCGGGAATGTGATCGCCGCGTTGTTGATCAAGACGTCGACGCGACCCCAGGCGTCGATGGTGGTCGCCACCATCTGCTCGACCTCCTCGACGACGGCGAGGTTCGTGGGCACCGGGATGGCCTCGCCGCCGGCATCGACGATGGTGCGAACGGTCTCGTCGATCGTCCCCGGTAATGGCAACGGGGTGGCGTCGGTGGCGCGCGCCGCACACGCGACTCGCGCTCCTGCTGCGGCCAACGCAACCGCAGTGGCGGCACCGACCCCGCGCGACGCACCAGTAACGATCGCCACCTTCCCGCTGAGATCACCGACTGAGGTCATGGACGAACGCTACCGGCCGCCCAGCCGCGAGAGCTCTTGGTCGGTGGAGAGATTCGGCTCGTAGAGGTCGCCCATCGTCTCGACCCGATCGAGGACCGCAACCGTGTCGAGCGCGAGCAACGCGGGATCACCCGCGTCGAGTGCGTGTTCCACTTCGGTCCACGAGACCGGGGCCGACACGAATGGTCGCTCGCGCGCCCTCAGTGAGTATGCGCACACCGTGGTCTTATGGCGATCGTTCTGGCTCCAGTCCACGAACACCCGACCGTGTCGCTGCTCTTTCGCCATGACGATCGTGACGCGCTTCGGGTCCTGGGTTGCCAGCGCGTCGCCGAGCGCCCGGGCGAACGTCTTGGTGTCGTCGGCGGTCGCGCCACGCACGGGCACGGAAAGATGCAGGCCCTTCCCTCCCGACGTCTTGACGACGGCGACGAGTCCGAGCTCGGCGAGCAAGCCGCGGAGCTCCAGCGCGACCCTGCAGCAATCGAGGACGGTCGCGGGCGGGCCCGGATCGAGGTCGAGCACGAGCGACGTGGGGTGGTCGGGATCATCGACCGTGGCCTGCAACGTGCGGAGCTCGAGCGCGGCGAGGTTCGCCATCCAGACGAGAGTGGCGACGTCATTCACCACGCACGCCATGAGGTCGGCGTCGATCGCGGCGGTGCGGACCCAGTCGGGAGCGTGGGGCGGGCACCGCTTCTCGTGGTCCCAGACAGCCCGCACGACGGATTACGTCGTTCCCAACAATGGGGTGGTCAGGAGCGGATCTGTACGGTCTCGCCGTCGCGCCACTCGCGCAGCACGAGGTACTCGCCCTTCAGCGCGGCGTGGTCCCACACGCCGAAGCTCATGATCGTTCCCTCGCGCCCACACGTCGCGGGCAGCATCTTCACCCGCTCGAGCGCTTGTCGCAGGCCATCTCGTGTGAGGTGCTCGGTACGCGCCAGTGCCTCGCCGACCAGGCGACCGATGTCGAACATGGCGCATGTGACTGGCCCCGCCGCCAGCACAGGATTGAGCTCCCTGAGATGTGCGCGCGTCAGGTTGTCGTCGGCGATCGCGTCGAGGTACTCCCAGCCGCGGTAGCCGTCGCGCCAGTCGGGAAACGCGTAGCCGAACATCAACGCGCTGTTGGCGACGACCGGTACGTCCCAGCTCAGACCTTGGAGCGCGAGGGCGACGGCCCGAGACGACATGCCGAGTCCGAGGTACACGAGTGAGTCCGGGCCCAGGTCGCGCAGCCGCGAGATCGGCTCCATGAGATCTTCGGCCATCGCGGAGATCGCGGTGCTTCCCGCAGTCTCGAGACCGAGCGAACCGCGCGCGTCGTCGAAGCATTCCGCATAGCGCTTGCCCACCGGAGATTGGTCGTGGACGATCGCGGGTCGGCGCAGCCCTCGGTGTGCGAGTCGGGCGGCGAGTACTGCGGGCTCCTCTTCGAGCGAACCCACCTGGTAGTGGAAGCCGAAGATGCCGCGTGTGCGCTCACCGCCGGTGTAGTTGATGCTCGGGAGGGCGAACTCGTCGAAGAGCGGTTGCGTGATCAAACCGTTGTCGCTGATCGACGGCCCGACGACGAGCAGGCACCCGGCACTCTCGAGTTCGCGGAAACCCATGACGACGTCGTGCTCGCTCCCGGTGGGCAGACCACGCGCGTGGTTGGCAACGATCTCGACGTCGCGATCGACGCGTCCCGACGCTGCCACCTCGCCGAACCCGAGCCGGAAGGCGGACTCCATCGCGGTGCCGCCATCACCTTGCGGGTAGTCGTAGAGGAACCCGATCCGGACTGGGACCGCACCGGGCATTGGCTACCCGCCGAGCTCGGTGCGGGTGTACTCGACGACGGCGAGGAGCTCGTCTTCAGTCAGCTCGCCTTCGAACCCCGGCATCGTGCCCTTGCCGGCGGCCACGAACGCGATCTGGTCCTCGATGTTCGGGTAGTTCTTCGTGACCACGCCCGCGAGCGCCGGTCCGAGACCACCGCTGCCGTCGACGCCGTGACACGACTGACACTTCGCTTGGTACAGCGCCGCGCCGGGCGACACGGGGGTGCTCGTGCCGCCGCCGCTGCCCTCGTTCGCGAAGAGCATGATCACGAAGACGAGCGCCGCGGCGACAGCGGCGGCCTCGATGATCTTGACGATCTGCTTGAACGTCATCAGAAGATCGGCCTTGGTGCGTCGGATGACGTGAAGAACCACAGGCTGCTGGTGAGGAAGATCACCACGAGCGCGGCGAACACGAGCCCACCGACGACCGGGAGCATCCAGTCCG
>CAMDCC010000112.1 GCA_945889545.1 Bifidobacterium breve
GGGTCGACGCGCGTTAGCCTTCACCTCGGAAGTGCCCTCCTGGTCGCGGTCCTGTGTGTTTCGCAACCACAGTCTCCCGCACCCAGAGGGCATTTTCGCGGACGCGCGCCGACGATCAGCGATCCACTACTGAAAGGTGCGGGCTAGCTCGACGAGGTCGTCGGCGCCGTTCTTGGCGGCACGCAGGAGATCGAAGGCTTCGGGGATGTTCACGTCCTTCACGGCGACAAACGCGGCTTTGCCGTCGTCGGCCACCGCGGTGCCGGTGTCGAGCGCGCGATCTGCTCGTTGGAGCGCGTGCACGCACGACTCCGGGATTCCGGCCGACTCGAGCACCTCACGTCCGAGGGTGGTGCCGAGGCCCAGGCCGACGACGAGCGACAGGATCGTGGACACCCACTTGTTCTTGCGCAGGCTGGCCGGGATGATCGAACTCGACGCCTTCTCTGCCATGGGCCGGGCCGCTACCGGCGCTCAACATCGGCGCTCAACATCGGCGCTCAACATCGGCGCTCAAATCTGAGCCGCGAAACGCCGACAACTCTGTGTCACGCGTTGCGACCTGGCGCGTCTCCGCTCACCCATGCTCCGTCGCCCGCTCGCCCTCATCTCTCTGACCCTTGCTGCGGCCCTGACCCCCCATGGCGCGGCCAGCGCGACCCCCATCGACGACGCGCGACGAGACCGGGACAAGGCACAAGCCGCGGCTGTCGCGGCAGCACAGCGATACGTGGATGCGCTGTCCGAGCAAGCCCGCCAGGAAACCGAGATCGCTCGCCTCGAGCGAGAGATCCTCATCCTGCGAGCCCGCGCGGCAGAGGTTCGCCGCATCGTGCGTGAGCGCGCCGTCGACCTCTACAAGCAGGGTGGGCCGTCGGTACCCGTCGCCGAGATGATCGACACCAAGCACGCGATCGAGGTGGCACGGGCGCTCAACCTGTCGTCGAACGCAGCAGCGGCTGACCGCGAGCTCGCGGCCGAGCTCACGCGCACGGCCGAGAAGCTCACCCGCGACGAGGCTCGACTCCGCGAGCTCAAGGCCTTCCAAGACCAACTCGTGCAGCAGCTGGTGGCCCAGCGCGCCGCGCTCGATCGAGCGCTCGCCGACGCGAGCGTGGCGCTCGAACACATCGAAGCGGTCGCCGCATCACAGGCCGAAGTCACCGGCATCGACGGCGCCGCGGCCGGACGGGTCGCAACGGGCGCGGCACTGTGCCCCGTCGCCGGCCCGGTCGCGTTCGTGAACGACTGGGGCGCACCACGATCAGGCGGTCGCACGCACCAGGGAAACGACATGTTCGCCCAGTAAGGCGCCTGGAACCTGGCCGTGGTCAACGGCTGGATGGAGATCGAGGTCGGCGGGCTCGGCGGCATCAGCGCGTGGGTGCACGGCGACGACGGCGTGTCCTATTACTACTCCCATTTGAGCAAGGTAGAAGGACGTAACCGGCGCGTCGCCCGCGGCGACATCATCGGGTACACCGGCGACACCGGCAACGCGGCCGGCGGTCCACCCCACACCCACTTCGGCATCCGAGCCAACGGCGGGATGGTCAACCCGTATCCGACACTGCGCGCCCTCTGCCCCCGATAGCGTTACTGGCCTTCCCGGCGTATCGCCGGGACTTGCCCCGGTAACCCAACGGCAGAGGTAGTCGCCTCAAACGCGATCCAGTGTGGGTTCGAATCCCACCCGGGGCACCGCCGCAACATGAACGGATGCAACGAGGCTGCGCCCTAGACTTCGTGGCCGATGTCGCCGCTCGCGATCGATTGGGTGCCTTTGGTCGGCGCGGCGTGCGCGCTCTTCGTCATCGGTGTCGCGCTCGCCGTGCTGTTGGTCCGACGCGGCCACGACGACGCGCTCGATCCCGAGATCGAGGCGCGCTTGCTCCTGGGCGAGGATCCCGATGAGATCGACCGCGACCTCGCGCAACGCGCCGGCGCCATGGCGCCGGTCACCGACCATCCCGTGCTGGACGAGCTGCCTGACTGACTGGCCGACTGACCGACTGCGCTAGACGTCGGCGAGGGCGAAGAACAGCCGGGCCTGGCAGGCCACCTTGCCGTCGACCGTGGCGGTCGCCTGACCCCAACCGCCCCGGGCGCTGAGCCGTTCGAGCTCGACGCTCATCACGAGCTCGTCGCCCGGGCGCACCATCCGGCGCCACCGGACCTTCTCGACCCCGCCGAACAGCGGGAGCTTGCCGCCGTAGCGCTGGTCGGCGAGCACTGCGATCGCCCCGGCCTGAGCCATCGCCTCGAGCTGGATCACGCCGGGGAACACGGGGTTGCCCGGAAAGTGTCCGGCGAGGAACGCCTCATCGCCGGTCACCCGGTAGCGGGCCGTGATCGAGGCCCCGGGCTGGAAGGCATCGACCGCGTCGACGAAGCGGAATGGGGGCCGATGCGGGAGCAACGCCACAAGGTCGTCAGAATCAGGGAGCGCCATCCCGTGCAACGTATCTCTCACCACGGATCTGCGGAGCGGGAGCGGAGCAAGGGAGGCGTGTAACCCCACTCCCGGCAACTTGGTCGAACCGGTGGGTCGCGCTGCGGAGAAGGGTTGTTGGGTCGCGTGGGTATCGCTGTCATCTTTCCGGGACAAGGCACGCAGGTTCCTGGCATGGGCGCACCCTGGCGTGACCACCCCGCCTGGTCGGTCATCGACCGTGCCGAAGCTGCGTTCGGCGAGCCGCTCGCCAACCTCGTGCTCGACGCACCGGCCGAGCTGCTGGCCCGCACCCGCGAAGCCCAGCTCGCCGTACTTCTCACCTCTCTCCTGGCCTGGGAGGCCATCCGCGACCGCGTGGTCGAGCCGGTTGCGTTCGCCGGACACTCGCTCGGCCAGGTGACCGCACTCATCGCCTCAGGCGCTCTGTCGCTCGAAGACGGCGTGCGCTTTGCCGCCCGTCGCGCCGAGCTCACCCAAGCCGCTGCCGATGCACACCCCGGCAAGATGGCCGCGCTGCTGGGTGCCACCGTTGAGCAGGCCGAAGACGCGTGCACCGCGGCACCCGACGCCGCATGGATCGCCAACGACAACGCCCCCGGGCAGGTCGTGGTAGCCGGCACCCCCGGCGGCGTCGAAGCCGCGTGCGTGCGGGCCAAGGAGATCGGCGTGAAGCGCGCGACACCGCTCAACGTCGGTGGCGCCTTCCACACCCCGCTGATGCGCGACGCCGCCGACGCGCTGCCTGCCATCCTCGAAGCGATGTCGTTCGCCGTACCCGCCGCGCCGGTGGTGTCGAACCTCGACGCCGAGGCTCATTCCGACAGCGACGAGTGGCGTACGCGTTCGGCCAACCACGTCGCGGTTCCGGTTCGCTGGCGCGAGTCGATGCTCACGATGGTCGGCCTCGGCGCCACGTCGTTCCTCGAAGTCGGCAACGGCTCGATGCTCGCGGGGCTCGCCAAGCGGACGGTGCCCGACGCGCCAGTGCGCGGCATTGCCACCCCCGACGACGTTGCTGTCCTCGCCCCACAGCAGAGCGGAGCCTGACCGCGGTGGACCTCAGCAAATGCGAAGCGGAGCGCTCCGAATGGCTGGTGGCGTGAACATGGACCCGATGCTCGAGTTCGGCGAAGGCTTGCTCGTCCCCGAGCGCATGATCGTCGCGCCGTCGGTCGGCGTGTTTCGACCCGTCGCGCTCGACGATGGCGCGAACCTCACCCGTGGCCAGACCGTGGGCATGCTCGACGGTCCGGGCACATCAACCCCCGTCGCGAGCCCGTTCGCCGGTCGCCTGGTCGGCATGCTCGCTCACCCCGGTGAGCGCATCCGTGAGGGGCAGCCCATCGCGTGGCTGCGAGTGCATTGAGCACACACGCACGCGCGGCCATCACGGGTTGGGGAACTGCGGTTCCCGAGCAACGGCTCACGAACGCCGACCTCGAGCAGCGCGTCGATACCACCGACGAATGGATCGTCGAGCGCACCGGCATACGCGAACGGCGCATCGTCGGCGATGGCGAAACAACCGCGAGCCTGGCCGTCGAAGCCGGCACCGCAGCCATCAAGCAGGCCGGCATCACGCCGGAAGACATCAACTTGCTGATCGTCGCCACCGCTACCCCTGAGCAGCCGATTCCCCACACCGGCGCGTTCGTCTCCGATGGTCTCGGCATCCACTGCGGCTCGTTCGACCTCGGCGCCGGCTGTGCGGGCTTCCTCTACGGACTCGTCACGGGATCGGCGCTCCTCACAAGCGGCGGCCTCGGTCATGTGCTGATCATCGGCGCCGAGACGCTCTCGCGCATCGCCAACCCGAAAGATCGCGGCACCTGCATCCTGTTCGGCGACGGCGCCGCCGCCGTCGTGCTTTCGCCGTCGACCGAGGACGGGCCCGGATTGCTCACGTGGGACCTCGGCTGCGACGGTTCGGCGACCGGCCTGCTCGAAGTGCAGGCGGGCGGCAGTCGGCTACCGGCGACCGCCGAGACGATCGCCGCCGGACAGCAGTTCATCAAGATGCAAGGCCAGGAGGTCTTCAAGCGCGCCGTGCGCGCCGTCGTCGAGTCGGTGAAGAACGCTCTCGATCGCGCCGACCTGACCACGGCCGACGTCGACTGGTTCATCCCCCACCAAGCCAACGCCCGCATCATCGAAGCCGCGGCGAATCGACTCGGCATCCCCGCCGAGCGGACCGTCGTGAACATCGACCGTTACGGCAACACGTCGGCCGCGTCGATCCCGTTGGCGATGGCCGAAGCCGCCGATTGTGGCAAGTTCAAAGACGGCGACATCGTGCTGCTGAGCGGTTTTGGTGCCGGGATGACCTGGGGCAGCGCCGTCTTGCGCTGGGGCACTCCTTGACTGATCGCGTTGCCATGGTCACGGGTGCTTCGAGGGGCATCGGTCGCGCGATTGCGATCGAGCTGGCTGCTGCCGGTCATCGGGTGGCGTGTTGCTCATCGAGCGACGCCGCCAAGGATGTGCAAGCCGAGATCGAGGCGTCGGGCGGTACCGCGCTCGCGGTGCGCGCGGATGTCGGCGACGCGACCGCGCTCGACGTCGGGTTCAAGGAGATCGAAGAAGCGTGGGGCCCGGTCGAGGTCCTGGTGAACAACGCTGGGGTCACGGCCGACGGGCTCATCGCCCGCATGACCGACGATCAATGGGGCGACGTGCTGCGCACGAACCTCACCGGTGCCTTCCACACCATTCGCCGCGCCACTCCCAAGATGATGAAGGGGCGGTGGGGCCGCATCATCAATGTCTCGTCGGTCAGCGGCCAGGCCGGCGCTGCCGGGCAGGCGAACTACGCCGCGGCGAAAGCTGGGCTCCTGGGGCTCACCCGCGCCGTGGCTCGCGAGTTGGCCCCACGAGGCATCACCTGCAACGCTGTCGCCCCGGGGCCTATCGTGACCGCCATGACCGACGGCATGCCGCCAGAATGGCGGGTCGTCATGGAGGCCACGGTGCCGCTCGGCCGCCTCGGCACGCCGGAAGAAGTGGCCGCAGTGGTGGGGTTCCTATGCTCGGAGCCCGCGGGCTATGTGACCGGCGCCTTGGTCCCGGTCGACGGCGGACTTGGTATGGGTCATTAGTGCGCAGGCGAGCGGAACCGAACGAAATGGGCTGGAGAATCCGTAGCAGCCCAGCGAGCGCGACCAGAGTGATGGGTCACTAATCATCAACGAATCGCGGGACGGACGAAACTCCGCACCGCAGCTCACGAGAAGGAGAGGAACGATGGAGCGAGACGTTGCACTCACGGCGCTTCGTGAGGTCGCCGTCGAGGTGCTGAGCGTCGAGCCCGACGTCGTCACCGAGGAGGCCCGGTTCAAGGAAGACCTCGACGCCGACAGCCTCGACCTGGTCGAGCTCGTCATGGGACTCGAGGAGCGTTTCGACATCTCGATCCCCGAAGAGGACCTCGACGGAGTCACGACCGTCGGCAAGGCCGTCGATCTCATCATTGCCAAGGATGCCGCCAAGGCATGAGCGACGCATTCACCGACCACCGCGGGCGCCCGCGGGTCGCAGTCACCGGGATGGGCGTGAAGACGCCCGCCGGTTGCGACCTCGATTCGTTTTGGGAGACCCTTCTCGCCGGTCGGTCGACCGCGGGCCCGATCCAGGCGTTCGACCACGCCGCTCAAAGCGTGCACTTCGCCTGTGAGGTGCGCGACTTCGACCCCGAGGCCTACCTGGGACCCAAGGAAGCGCGACGCCTCGATCGCGTCACGCATCTCGGGTTTACGGCCGCGATGGATGCGCTGGCCGACGCCGGTGAGCTCAGCGTCGATCCCGATCGTTGCGCGGTGATGGCGTCCACAGGAATCGGCGGGCTCAGCACGCTTGAGGACAACTGCAAGGCCTACTTCGAAAAGGGTCCGTCGCGGGTGAGCCCCTTCTTCGTCCCGATGATGATGCCAAATGCAACGGCGGGCGTGATCTCCATGCACCTGGGATGGACCGGACCTGCTCTCTGCATCGCCACTGCATGCGCGGCCGGCACGAATGCCATCGGTGAAGGTGTACGCCTCATCCGCGACGGCTCGGCCGATGTGGTGCTCGCGGGTGGTACCGAGTTCCCGATCACGCCGATCACGATCGCCGCGTTCGCCCGCATGGGCGCGCTCAGCAGCCGCCGCGACGCGCCCGAACGCGCGTCACGCCCATTCGACAACGATCGTGACGGGTTCGTGATCGCCGAAGGCGCCGGCTTCTTCGTACTGGAGTCACTCGAGCGGGCACAAGCACGAGGCGCTCGCATCCACGGTGAGGTGGCGGGGTACGGCCGTAACTCCGACGCATACCACATCACTGCACCATCACCTGGTGGCGTCGGCGCGGCTGCGTGCATGCAGCAGGCCATCGACGACTCCGGGCTTTCGCCGTCCGACATCGGACACGTCAACGCGCACGGCACGTCCACCGAGCTCAACGACGCGTCGGAATCTGAAGCGATCCACAAGGTGTTCGGCGACGCTCCCCCGCCAGTCACGTCCAACAAGGGATCGCTCGGCCACATGATCGCGGGCGCGGGCGCCGCCGAGGCGATCGCCTCGCTGCTCGCGATCCGCGATGGCGTCGTACCTCCCACCGCCCACCTCGAGAACATCGGCGACGGGATCGCACTCGACGTGGTGCACGGCTCTCCTCGCACGATCGGCGCCAAGCCGGTGCTCTCGAACTCGTTCGGGTTCGGCGGGCACAATGCAACCCTGGTGCTGATCCCGAGCGGTTGACGGAGACACGGCCGCCCACACCGATCGTCGGGGGCCGCAGCGATGCCGCGACTGCGTGGCTCACGGAGATCGACGGTCGCCAAGTCGCCACGTTCCGGATCGAAGGCGGCAAGCACGTCGGCGCGATCGGTCCGCCGGAAGGCGAGGCGCTCGCACGCGCCGTGCGGATCGCGATCGACCTCGGCATCCCCCTGATCGGAACGATCGCGTCGTCGGGCGCCGACGTCAGCGAAGGCATCGCGTCGTTGCATGGGTGGGGCATGGTGGCAAGGGCGATGGTCGACGCATCCGGGGTGATCCCGACGATCTTGACGGTTGTCGGTCCATGCGTGTCCGGTCCGGCACTGCTGCTGGGCGTTGCCGATCTGGTCGTGATGACCGAAGACGCGTTCGCCTACGTGACCGGCCCCGACACGGTGCGCGACTTCACCGGCATCGAGATCGATAACCGGGCGCTCGGCAACGCCACGATGCACGGCACGCGTAGCGGCGTCGCGTCGTTCGTGGTCGCCGATGAGGACGCGGCTCGCGACGTGGTCGCCACGGTCCTGGAGTATCTCCCGGCAAACCAACTCGTGGATCCCTCGGTGTATGCCACCGACGACCCGATCGATCGAGATTGTGTCGTAGCCGCGTCGGCAGTGCCGGCGCGCGCAACGGCGTCGTACGACGTTCGAACCGTGATCGAAGACGTGCTCGATGCCAACTCGTTCCTCGAAGTACGCGCCGGGCACGCCGCCAACCTCGTGACCGGACTCGGACGGCTCGACGGGCGTCCCGTCGGCATCGTCGCGAACCAGCCCCAGCAGCGGGCCGGCACCATCGACATCGAGGCGTCGGAGAAGGCCGCGCGCTTCGTGCAGTGGTGCGACTGCTTCAACCTCCCAATCATCACGTTCGTGGATACGCCTGGCTTCGAGCCAGGGAAAGACCTCGAATGGCGCGGGATGATCCGTCACGGCGCAGAGCTCGTGTACGCGTACGCCGCCGCGACGGTCCCTCGACTCGCGATCGTGCTGCGGAAGGCGTACGGCGGCGCGTACATCGTCATGGACTCGAAGGGTCTCGGGAACGACTGGTGCGGCGCGTGGCCGACCGCGGAGATCGCGGTGCTCGGCGCGCCGGGCGCCGTGCAGATCCTGCACGGCCGCCGATTGGCCGCCATCGCCCACGACGACGAGCGCGCCCTCGAGCAGAACGCGCTCGTACAGGAGTTCGAGGATCGGTTCGCCAACCCGTATGTCGCGGCAGAACGGGGCTTCGTGGACGACGTGATCGCGCCAACCGATACCCGGCGGATGCTGGCCGCGGCGCTCGACCGGTTCTCCACGAAGTCGGAGGTCCGACCCACCCGCCGCCACGGCAACACGCCCCTGTAGAGGCTGTCGCATGAATCCTGACTATCCCGCCCGCGTTTCGCGGCGCGGGTGAGGATGCGGTATGGGGATCAATGTTCGTGAGGTGGATCGGGATCAGCAGTTCTTGATGCCGCCGTCGGTGGCGGAGTGGCTGCCGGAGGGGCATCT
>CAMDCC010000113.1 GCA_945889545.1 Bifidobacterium breve
TCGTCGCCACTCGTCACGAAGCTCGCAACGTCGGCGATCGCGTACCGAACCCGGATACCTGCCTTCGTGCGCTCTGCGAAGTACGCCTGGTCGAGATCTCGACTGCCGGGTGGATCGATCGTCAGGAACTCGATATCCCGCGCGTCGACGCGACCCGCACGCGCCGTGACGGTTCGACCCGCCGCGGCAAGCGCCGCGCGCTCCACGTCGGCGGGAAAGCTCAGCGGGATCGAGAGGTCTTCCCGAATGCGATCGAGGCCGGCAACGAGCTCGGGCGCGGATGCTGCGATGCGAACCACCGGTGATGGCACGGCGACTCAGCGCTTCCGCAACGGCGGGCGTGGCACGACGACGTCGGGTGGGCGCATCTCACGGATCGCCCCGAAGGCGGCGCTGGGACCGTCGACGAACCGCACGAGATCACCCCATCCGCCCCGATCGGCCAGCGCCTGGAGTGCGGCCATCGCATCCGAGAGCGCACCGTCGCGGTACTCCGAGCCCATCAGCACCATCGGGCTCCGGACGTCGTACATCGTGTAATCGTTCTGCGCGGCATCGGTGAAGAGCTCTTGCAACGTGCCACTCCCGCCCGGCGTGAACACGATGCCGCCTCGCGCGATCGCCAGCAGTCCGTTCTCACGAATGCTGTTCTGGAAGTACTTAGCGATATGTGACGCGAACTGGTTGACGGGTTCGTCCACATACAGCCACGTGGGCACCCCGAGGTTCGTCGACCCGTTGGGCCACTGCCTGCGTACTTCCAATGCTCGATCGAGGTACGCAGCTGGGTCAGCGTCGTACATCGGCGCGTCCATCAGCACTGCGCATGCCGCGTCGAGCGCGTCGTCGGGTTCTCGTGCCATCCACGCCCCGAGATTCGCGGCTTCCATCAGCCCAGGCCCGCCACCGGTGGCGACGACGAAGCCCGACCGCGTGAGCTCCCGACCGAGCGACGCGACGGCCATGTAGTCGGGTGTCCCGCGCGGCGTGATGTGGCTGCCCATGATCCCGACCACGAGCGCGCCCAGCTCCGTCAGGAACCGCAGGAGCGCGGCGTCGATGCACGCGTCGTGGACGCCTTTCGCGAGCACATGCAGAGGATCCTGCATCGCTGCGCACGCTGCACCGATACGTGCGTCGAGCGTGGTCTCAGGTCGGCCGGGCGAGTACCCGTCCATGAGCTCACTGTTCGAGTACAGCCACGCCCGGTACGGATCGAAGGGAAGACCGGGCAGGGGTGGGAGAACGACGGCGCCGCCGGCGCCAAGCGCGTCGACCGTGGCACCGTCCATGCGACATCCGGCGAACACCGCGTTCGATGCCTCGACGGTGCTCCAGTCGAGCTCCGCAATGCGCAGATCAACGCCGATAACCCACGCGCCAGTGAGATCAGGATGACGCGCCACGAGATCGGACACCGTTGAGATGACCGGCAGCTCGGCGCGCAAGAGGGGAACGCTACCCCGCGCTTGCGCGCCCTTCTGGACTCCTTGTTCTGGTCGCGCTCGCTCGGCGCCCGGGTACCGGACGCCGGCCTTTCGGCACGCTCGGCTGCTCCTAGGCTACGCGCGTGCGTTTGAGCCATCGCTTTCCACGCGCGGCCGTGGCGACGCCGCACTACCTCGCGTCGGCCGCCGGCGCCGCGACACTGGCCGACGGAGGCAACGCGGTCGACGCGATCGTTGCCGCCAACCTTGCACTCGGCGTAGTTGCTCCGTACTTCTGCGGCTACGGCGGCGATCTGTTCGCGATCGTGTGGGACGGATCGGCCACCGGCTATCTCGGTTCGGGTCGCTCACCGGCGACGTCAACGATCGAGCGCGTGCGCGAGCGCGCTGGCGGTGCCGACATGCCGGTCTTCGGGCCCGACGCAGTCACCGTGCCCGGCGGCGTGGCCGGCTGGTTTGCGCTGCTCGAACGGTGGGGCACTCGCGACTTCGGGCAGCTCACCGAGTTCGCGATTCGGTACGCAACCGAGGGCTTTGAAGTGACGCGCAGGGCCGCGCAGGCGATCGGCGAAGGTCAGCAGATGTACCGCGCCTTCCCCGAATGGCAAGAGGTGTACGGCGACGTGCAGCTCGGCGAAGTATTGCGCCAGCCGGCGCTCGCGCGAACGATCGAGCTGCTGGCGTCGGACGGGCCCGACGCGTATTACCGCGGCCCGATCGGCGCGGCGATCGTTGCCGCGGTGCAAGAGCACGGGGGAGAGCTCACTGCCGCTGACCTCGCTGCGCACTCCGGCGAGTGGACCGATCCGTTGCGGGCGCCGTTCCGCGACGTGGAGGTGCTCGAGCTGCCGCCCCCGACGCAGGGCGTGACGGTGCTCGAAGCACTACGGATCTTCGATCAATTCCCGGTCGCGCCATCCGGGCCCGATCGGGAGCATCTCCTCATCGAGACCATGAAGCTCGCGCTGGCCGATCGCGATCACTGGGTCAGCGATCCCGACACCATGCCGCGGCCAGCAACGGATCTGCTCAGCGACGGGTGGGTGCGTAGCCGCGCTGATGCGATCGATCCCGATCACGCCGGCACTCCCGATCCCGGCGAGCCACAAGCGGGCGGTACGGCGTACCTGTGCGCGACCGACGCCGACGGGCTGATGGTGAGCTTGATCCAGTCGAACTTCGTGCACTTCGGATCGGGTGTGCACGTGAGTGAGTGGGGGATCAATCTGAACAACCGCGGCTTCTCGTTCTCGCTCGATCCCGACCGGGTAAACGTGTTCGCGGGCGCAAAACGGCCGATGCACACACTCATCCCCGCCATGGCCCTGCGCGACGGCAGGCCATGCCTCGTGTTCGGGAGCATGGGTGGCGACGCCCAGGCACCGGTGCACGTGCAAGTGCTCGCGCACGTCCTCGACGACGGTGCCGACCCTGCCGACGCGATCGCCGCGCCTCGCTGGCGCGTCGACCCCGGCACGTGGGCGGTTCGAGCGGAGACGCGATTCGACGCTGCGATACTCGCCGCGCTTCGCTCTCGCGGGCACGACGTCACTGAGACCACGGCGTTCGACAGCGGCATGGGCCATTCGCACGCGATCTGGCCGACGGCCGGCGGATGGGGCGCAACGTTCGATCCTCGCTCAGAAGGCGCAGCCCTCGGCTGCTGATCGGATCGGGGCCGAAGCGGTCCGGGTACGATTGACGCGTGACCGACGTCAAAAACGTCGACGAGGTACGCGAAGCACTCGCCGCACACGACTATCTGGCCGATGAGGGCCTCGCGACGGCGATCTTTCTCGCCCTGCGCCTCGAGCGACCGTTGCTGCTCGAAGGCGAAGCGGGCGTGGGCAAGACCGAGGTGGCGAAAGTGCTCGCACGCTGGACCGGCGGCGAGCTCGTCCGGCTCCAGTGCTACGAGGGCATCGACGCCGCGCAAGCCGTCTACGAGTGGGACTACTCGCGCCAACTGCTGCACCTTCGAGCGGCGGAGGCAGGTGGAGGGCCCGTCGACGAAGACGAGCTGTACTCGGAGCGGTTCCTCGTGCGGCGCCCGTTGCTGCGAGCAATCGCTCATGAAGGCACGCAGCCGCCGGTGTTGCTCGTCGACGAGGTCGACCGGGCCGACGACGAGTTCGAGGCATTCCTCCTCGAGATCCTCTCCGACTACGCCATCACCGTGCCCGAGCTCGGGACCTTCCGCGCCAAGACGCCACCGATCGTGGTGGTCACATCGAACCGCACGCGCGACGTGCACGATGCACTGAAGCGGCGCTGCCTCTACCACTGGATCGGACACCCCGACTTCGAGCGTGAGCTCGCGATCCTGCGTGTGCGCGCCCCTGGTGTGCGTGAGGAGCTCGCCCGTCAGGTAGCGGGTGCGGTGGAAGCACTGCGCGAGCTCGACCTCTACAAGCCCCCAGGTGTGGCCGAGACGATCGACTGGGCGCAAGCGGTCGTCGCCCTCGGATCGACCACACTCGACGCCGCGACGGTTGAAGTGACACTCGGCACCGTCCTCAAGTACCGCGAGGACCAAGAGCGGGCACGGAGTCACGGGCTCGAGCAGCTCCTCAACGCAGTGGAACGCCCCCAACGTGCCTCCTGAGCCCGACCTTGAGGCTGAGACTGAAGCTGAGCACGATCGCATCTCACTCGCGTTCGCGCGTGTATTGCGGGGCGCGGGTCTCGATGTGCCTGTCGGATCAACCATCACCTTTGCCGAAGCGCTCGCGGCCGTTGGGCTCGACCGCCGCGACGACGTGTATTGGGCGGGCCGCGTCACACTTCTCCGAACCCCGGAAGACGGCGACCTCTACGACCGCGCCTTCGATGCCTTTTGGGACGGTCAGGTCGAGGTCACTACGCCCGCAGCCGCGTCGCCGCCGCTCACGCTCGCGTTCGATTCCGAGCGCGACGAGGCGGACGGCGAGGGCGATGTGACCGAGAGCGGACCGACCATGCAGGTTCGCTACAGCCGCGCCGAGGTGCTGCGCCATCGCGATTTCGCGGCGTACACCCACGCGGAGCTGGCCGAGGCGCGACGGCTCATGACCGACCTCCGGTTGGCCGGTGCACTGCGCCGTTCGCGGCGACGTCGGCCGACGAACCGGGAGCGAGGCCGACCCGACCTGCGTCGCACCGTGCGCCGATCGTTGCGCTCGGGCGGCGAACCCATCGATCGCGCGTTCTCCACCCCATCGCGTCGACCGCGCCGCATCGTCCTGCTCTGCGACGTGAGCGGTTCGATGGAGGCCTACTCCCGGGCCCTCTTGCGTTTCGTGCAAGCGGCGGTTGTCGGCCGTGGTCGTGTCGAAGCCTTCGCGCTGGGGACGCGACTCACTCGCATCACTCGCGAGCTCTCATCACGCGACCCCGATGCCGCCCTCGCCGCGGCCGCCGGCCGAGTTCTCGACTGGTCGGGCGGCACGCGCTTGGGCGATGGACTTCGGGAGTTCAACGATCGCTGGGGCGTGCGGGGCATGGCACGCGGCGCAGTCGTGGTCGTGCTGTCCGACGGATGGGACCGGGGCGACCCCGAGGTCCTCGGCGAGGAGATGGAACGCTTGGCCCGGGTCGCGCACCGGATCGTCTGGGTGAACCCGCTCAAGGCAACGCCCGAGTACGCGCCGCTCGCCCGCGGCATGGCCGCGGCACTGCCACACATCGACGACTTCATCGCCGGACATTCCATGGCCGCGCTCGAAGAGCTCGCCACGGTGATCTCGAAATAGAGGAAATGTGAAAGAGATCCTGAACGACATCGATCGTTGGCGCGCCGAAGGACAGCGCGTCGCAGTCGCCCGCGTCGTCGGGCTCGACGGATCGGGGCCGCGTGATCCCGGCGCGGCCATGGCTGTCAGCGAGCACGGTGAAGTCGCGGGGTCGGTCTCGGGCGGGTGTGTCGAAGGCGCGGTGGTCACCGAGGCGCTCGCGGTGCTCAGTGGCACGAAGGACCGCGGTGTGGTCACGTTCGGGTACTCCGACGACGAAGCGTTCGCGGTCGGACTCACGTGTGGTGGCACGATCCATGTGTTCGTCGAGCCCCTCGACTGGTGAGCGCCCGCGCCGACTCGTCGGCCACCCCGGTGTACGACTCGCTCAATGCTGCACTCCGCGCCGATCAGCCGATCGCACTTGCGACCGTCGTCGCAGGCGAGGGCATTGGCGCCAAGCTGCTCGTGAAGCCGGGGGCCGACCCGATCGGATCGCTCGGGGACCCCGACCTCGACCGAGTCGTGGCTCGCGATGCTCTGGGCGAGCTCGAAGCCGGCCTGACCGGAACCAGGCACTACGGCCAGCACGGCGAAGCGCGCGAGCGTGACGTCGAGGTGTTCATCGAGTCGTTCGTGCGCCAACCCCACATGGTGATCTTCGGTGCGGTGGATTTCACCGCATCTCTCGGCCGAGCCGCGAAGCTGCTCGGCTATCGCGTCACGGTGTGTGACGCGCGCGAGGTGTTCGCCACGCCACAGCGCTTTCCGATGGCCGATGAGGTCATCTGCGACTGGCCCGATCGATATCTGGCTCGCGTCGGGGCATCACTCGGCCCGCGCGACGCCATATGCGTGCTGACCCACGATGCCAAGTTCGACGTGCCGGCCATCGTGGGTGCACTTGCCACCAATGTTGGGTACCTCGGGGCGATGGGAAGCCGCGGCACGCACGCCAAGCGAGTCGCGCGACTGCACGAAGAGGGCGTGACCGACGACGAGCTCACTCGGGTGATGGCACCCATCGGGCTCGATCTGGGTGCGCGCACACCTGAGGAGACGGCAGTGGCGATCTGTGCGGAGATCATCGCGACGCGCACTGGACGGGCGGCACCGTCACTGCGCGACACCGACGGACCCATCCACGCCTGAGACGCAAACTGAGACGCGAAGGGAGCTCGATGGATCTAGGCATCGCAGGACGACGCGCCGCGGTTGCTGCGGCTTCGAAGGGCTTGGGTCTCGCCACCGCCAGCGCGCTGGCCGCGGCGGGAGTGCACGTGGCGATCTGCGGTCGAGACCGAGCATCAGTCGAGGCCGCAGCAAGCGGTACCGACCTCGTCCCGTTGGTAGCCGATGTCGGGACGCCCGACGGTGCACAGGGCTTCGTGCGAGCCGCACATGAGGCTCTCGGGGGGATCGACATCCTCGTGACGAACGCCGGTGGACCGCCCCCAGGGCGGTTCGCCGACATCACCGACCTTGGCGACTACGCGCGTGCCTTCGAGCTCAACTGCCTGTCGACGATCGCAATGTGCACCGAGGCCGTGCCGGCAATGCAAGCCCAGAAATGGGGCCGAGTCGTCGCGATCACTTCGATCGCCGTACGCCAACCGATGCCGTATCTGATCCTCTCCAACACCGCGCGCGCCGGCGTGACCGGCTTCCTCAAGACGTTGGCCGGCGAGGTCGCGCCCGACGGCGTCACCGTGAACTCGCTGCAGCCCGGACTGCACGACACCGAGCGTCTCCGGTCGTTGGGGGGCGCTGATCCAACTGGCGTGCCTACGGGAACGCTCGGCCGTCCGGCCGACTTCGGCGCGATCGCGGCGTTCTTGTGCTCCGATCAGGCTCGCTTCCTCACGGGTGCAGCCATCCAGGTCGACGGCGGCGCGTACGGCGGTCTTCAGTAGCGCACATCGGCGGCCGCCTCGGCGGCGGAATCGGCCGAAACGCCGCCTACGCTGGCGCCGTGCCCGACACTGGCGTGGACCACGGGGTGTTCACCGTCCCCAATGCGATCTCGGTGGCCCGCCTCCTCTGTGTCCCGCTGTTCCTCTGGCTGCTCTTCGGCGCCGAGGAACGCACGGCCGCCATGTTGCTCCTCGGCGGACTCGGCGCCACCGATTGGGTCGACGGCTGGATCGCTCGTCGCTTCGATCAGGGCAGCGTGGTCGGCAAGATCCTCGATCCGGTCGCCGACCGGATCCTCCTGCTCACGGCAGTCATCGCGCTGATGATCGATGGCGCCGTCCCGACCTGGGTCGGGGTCCTCGTGCTGGTGCGTGAGGCGATCGTGAGTCTCGCCACCCTCGCACTGGCCGCTGCCGGTGCTGCCCGCATCGATGTGCAATGGACCGGCAAAGCGGGCACCTTCGCACTCATGTTCGCTCTCCCTGGTTTCCTGCTGATCGACGTCCTCGATCCGGGCATCTGGCGCGACATCGCCGAGGTCATCACCTGGACCGCGACCGCCGGTGGCCTGACGCTCGGGTACATCGCCGCGGCGCGCTACATCCCGATCGCCCGTGAAGCGCTGCGCGCCGGCCGCGGTGGCCGCACCGCGAAGACCCCAGACAAGAGCACAGAGGTAGCGGCGTGAAAGCCGTCATCCTCGCCGGGGGAGAGGGAACACGACTGCGTCCGCTCACCAGCAACCAGCCGAAGCCGATGATCCCGGTCGTCAACCGGCCGCTGATGGAGCACATCGTGACGCTCCTCGCGGGCCACGGGTTCGACGACATCGTCGTGACGGTCGCGTATCTCGCGAACCAGATACGCGACTACTTCGGCGACGGCGCTGACTTCGGGCCACGCATGCGCTACGCCACCGACGAGACGCCGCTCGGCACCGCGGGCTCGGTGCGCAACGCAGCCTCTGAGCTCGACGACACCTTCCTCGTGATCTCCGGCGACGTGCTCACTGACATCGACCTCAGTGCCTTCGTGAAGGCACACCGCGAGAGCGGAGCGGTCGCGTCGATCGCGCTCAAGCGCGTGGAGAATCCCCTCGAGTTCGGCATCGTGATCACCAATCCCGACGGGAGCATCGAACGCTTCCTCGAGAAACCGAACTGGGGCGAGGTGTTCTCCGACACGATCAACACGGGGATCTACGTGCTCGAGCCGGAGATCTTCGATCTCATCCCGGAGGGGGAAGTTGTCGACTTCGCCGCGGATGTGTTCCCTGCCGCGCTCGCCAAAGGGCTCAAGCTGCACGGTCACATCACCGACGGCTACTGGGAAGACATTGGAACCACTGATGCGTACCTCAGCGCGCACGCGGATGTGCTCGATGGCCGCGTGAACGTCGACATCGAGGGCTTCGAGCTCAGCGCGGGCGTATGGCTCGGCGAGGGCGCCGAGATCGACCCAGGGGCAGTTGTCCAAGGACCCACGATCATCGGCGCCAACTGTCGGATCGAGGCGGGCGCAAGCATTCGCGAGTACACGGTGCTCGGCGCCGACGTCGTGGTGAAGAGCGACGCTTCGCTCGAGCGCGCCATCTGCCACGACCATGTGTATGTAGGCCGAAGCGCTCGCCTCCGTGGCTGCATCATCG
>CAMDCC010000114.1 GCA_945889545.1 Bifidobacterium breve
GGCTCGACGGACGGCGCGCATCCCGAGCGTGCGCTCCTTCGCGTACGACAGGTACACGCGCTCCTCGCCTCGGGTGATCGCCACGTAGAGCAGTCGGCGCTCCTCGGCGCGCTCAGCCGGCGTCTCGGCGTGCGAGATCGGCACGAGGCCGCGCTCGAGGCCGGTGACGAAGACGGTGTGGAACTCGAGGCCTTTGGCGCGGTGGAACGTGAGCAGGTCGACCGCGTCGCCGTCGGGTTCAGGGGCCTCGCCGCGCAAGGCCGCGGTGAGATATCCGGTGAAGCCGTCGACGGCACCCGGTCCGGCCTCCACGGCCAGATACTCGTGGGCCAGCCGGACGAGCGCCTCGACGTGCTCGCGCTGTGCCTCTGGCGCGCTGGCGGCGTCGGCTTCGAGATCGATCACATGCTCTCGGAACGGTCGGGCTGGCGCGATGCGGGCCGCGTCCTTGAGTCGGGCCATCGCGCTCACAACCTCGGGACGCTCGAGGAAGCGAGCGTCGCCCCGTACCCGGAACGGGATACCGGCGCGGGTGAGCGCTTCTTCGAAAGCGGCCGACTGGGCGTTGGTGCGGTACAGCACCGCGAGGGCCGACCACGAGATGTGGGGGCCGTGCGCGGCTCGCAGCGCGTCGGCCACACCCACGGCCTCGGCATCGTCGGTGTCGTACGCGGTGATGACCGGTGGGGGACCCGCGGGCCGTTCGGCTCGCCGCACTGGCCGGGGCCGACCGGCGTCGGCCAGCAGGGCCTCGGCGGCCGCGACGATCTGGGGCGTCGACCGGTAGTTGCTGTCGAGCCGAAGGACGCGTCCGCCGCCGAAGTGGCGCGTGAAGTCGGTGAGGTGCGACGCGTCGGCACCGGCGAACGCATAGATGGCCTGATCGGGATCACCGACGACGCACAGGTCGTGACGGTCGCCGACCCAGCCGCGCAATACCCGCGCCTGCGCCGGAGTGACGTCTTGGAACTCGTCGACGAAGATGTGGCGGAAGCGCCACTGCTGGGTTGCCGCGAACTCGGTGTCGCGCTCGAGCGCGTCGGCGCATCCGAGCAAGATGTCGTCGAAGTCGACGATGCGCTTCTTGCGTTTGTCGCGCTCGTACCGGGCGAACAGCTCCGCGACTTCGGCCGCGGGTCGGGGGGTTTCGCGCCCGGCCCGGGCCACTGCGGCCGCGTAGCCATCGGGCGCGATGAGTCGAGCCTTGGCCCATTCGATCTCGCCCGCGAGCTCCCGCGCGGCAACTGCGGCGGCCGCCCCGCGCCCGCCCACCAGGGGAACGAGCAGGCGCGCCTTCCGGGCAAGCACCGCGGGCATGTCGCGACCCTTCTCACCGGCCCTGCGGCGGAGCTGGGCGAGGGAGACGGCGTGGATCGTGCCCGCGGTGATGGCATCGCCGGAGCCGAGGGTGCGGAGGCGGTGCTGGAGCTCGCCCGCCGCCTTGCGGGTGAACGTGACCGCCAGGGTGTGGGCCGGCTCGAGGCGCCCGGTGCGGGCTCGCCAGGCGATCCGGCGGGTGAGGACGCGGGTCTTGCCCGCCCCGGCGCCGGCGAGGATCGCCAGGGGCGCAGCGTCGGAGGTGACGGCAGCCCGCTGCTGCTCGTCGAGCCCATCCAGCAAGCCGTCGGCCGCTGCGGCGCGATCGTGCCCGTCCATGCAGCGACCGTATGACGGGGGTACGACATCCCCGCGGATGGGCACGGGAAAACCAAAGGCGAGAGCGGAAATCCAAGGCGAGCGCCCGCGGGCCGGGTATCCCGGCCCGCAGCGAGCCGGGGCCCGAGCGGCCTGGCGCGCAGCGCCAAGAGCGGAAAAAAAGGTGGGCCCCGAGTAGCCATCACGCCGAAGCGCTCCGACTTCTCGGGGCCCGATTCCCTTCGGACGGATGCTCCTGCTTTCGCGCCGTGCCCGGTGGACACGCTCGCGTCCGCTGCCGGCTCCCGGGCGGGACACCCGGTCGTCGGACTCGACATCTGTCCCGGCTTGCCGACCGAAGCCAGCTCCCCGACCGTCTTCGCTGCGACCCGTCTTCCGGATGGTCCTTCGGGTTGCCCCTCAGGGTGCCAGGCCGGTCCCGTGCCTTCGCGTCGTCGGTATCGCGCACCCTACGGATGCGCGTGCCGTCGGTCAAGGAGATAATTCGTCGGAGCAGGCGAGCGGCAGGCGGCAGCGCTGGTTGCACAGCAAGCCAGCGAGCGCGACCAGAAGAGCAGACCCCGTGAGCAGCACTTATGGACTCCAGAACGCGTTACCGTCCGCGCGCGATGGTGACGGTCTCGAGGCGACGCTTCGAAGAGCTGGTGGCGGACGCGCTCGACGCGATCCCGCGCGAGATCTGGACCGACATGGAGAACGTCGCGGTGCTCGTCGAGGATTGGCCGGCCGCGGAGCAGGGTGCGGGCGACGGCCGAACGCTGCTCGGCCTCTACGAGGGTGTGCCGGTCACGAAGCGCAGCCCCCTTGGCTATTCGGGCGTGATGCCCGACCGCATCACGATCTTCCGCGGTCCGTTGTGCGAGCGTGCACGTGACGAAGACGACCTCGCGAAGCAGGTCCACATCACCGTGTTACACGAGGTGGGCCACTACTTCGGCATGAGCGACGCGCGACTGCGCGAGCTCGGGTGGGCGTGAGGTAGGCGATGGCCGAGCGGTGGCGGAACTGGGGCCGAAACCAGGAGTGTCGTCCGGTCGCGGTTGAGCGACCGGCGTCGGTCCTCGAGGTGGTGGAGGCGCTCGGGCGCGCTCGATCGGCCGGCCAGGCCGTCAAGGTTGTGGGTGGCGGGCACTCGTTCACAGACGCGGCCTGCACCGACGGCCGGATGCTGTCGTTGGAGCACCTGGATCGGGTGGTCGACGTCGACCAGGGCGCGAACACGGTCACCGTCGAAGCCGGGATGTCCATCCGCACGTTGAACCAGGAGCTCGCGGCCCGTGGGCTGGCGCTCCAGAACCTCGGCGACATCGACCGTCAATCGGTCGCCGGCGCCATCGCCACCGGTACACACGGCACCGGCGCCGCGTTCGGTGCGCTGCCGACCTTCGTGGAGGGCATGGAGCTGGTGACAGCCAGCGGCGAAGTGCTCTCGTGCTCGGCGACCGAGGAGCCGGAGGTGTTGCACTGCGCGCGCGTTGGGCTGGGTGCACTCGGCGTGGTGACGAAGGTGACGCTCCGGTGCGTGCCGGCGTTCAACCTCCATCACGTCGAGCAGCCGCGTCGGTTGCACGACGTGCTCGCCGAGCTCGACGACCAGGTCGCGGCGAACGACTACTTCGAGTTCTACTGGCTTCCGCACACCGATTCGTGCGCGACGATCGCGAACAACCGCACCGACCGACCCATCGAGGAGAAGAGCTCGTACAAGCGGTGGCGTGCGGAGGTGTTCTTCCCGAACGTGTTCTTCGGCGCAGTGGTTGCGGCTGGGCGCGTGTCGAAGACGCGGATACCGAAACTCGCCGAGACCGTGGCGAAGAACCTCGGGCGTACCGAGCTCATCAACACCAGCCATCGAATCTTCATCAGCACTCGGCTGATCCGCTTCGTCGAGATGGAGTACTCCATCCCTCGTGATCGAGCCGCCGAAGCGGTACTCGCGATCCGCGACCTGATCGACGACGAGGACCTGCTCGTGTCGTTCCCGATCGAGGTGCGGTTCGTCGCCGCCGACGATGTGCCGCTGAGCATGGCGAACGGTCGCGACGCGTGTTTCGTGGCGATTCACATGGCGCGCGGCGTTGCCTACGAGGCGTACTTCCGTGGCGTCGAACGGATCATGACGGGGCTCGGTGGGCGACCGCACTGGGGGAAGATGCACTTCCAGACCGCGGCCGACCTCGCACCGCGCTACCCGGAGTGGGAGCGGTTCCAGGCGTGCCGGGCACGGCTCGATCCCGACGGCCGGTTCGCCAACCCGTATCTCGACCGGGTCCTCGGCTCGGCCTGAGGTCGCACGCAACTGCCCGGTCCGCGCCGGGTCAGTGCGGCTTCGCTTCCTTGGGTGTCGGAAAGCGGCGTGGCACGCCGCGTCGGCTGGCCGGGTCGCTGCATGCTAATAGCATGCTAATATCATGCTGTGAGTAACATCCAGATCAAGAACGTCCCGGAGGCGCTGCACGCACAGGCACGGAAGCGTGCCGCGGACAACGGTCAGACCTTGCGCGAGTACGTCCTGGAGCTGCTGCGCCACGACCTCGCGCGGCCGAGTCTCGACGAGTGGCTCGCGCACACGTCAAGCCGGGAACCAGTCCGTCTCCCCGACGACGTGGACGTTGCCGACGTCCTCCGCGAAGAGCGAGAAGCGCGAACTGAGGAGCTCGCCCGCCGTGTCCTCGATCGTCGTTGACGCGTCGGCGCTCATCGATCTGCTGTTCGGGTTTCCGCGGGCCCCGGGCGTCGCACGCGCGCTCGGCGCCGCGAGGCCCACGAGCCCCGCGCACCTCGATGTCGAGGTCTTGCGGTTCGCTCGGCGGCTGCTCCTGCGCGGCGACCTCGACGAGGCGCGCGCAGGGGAAATCCTTGCCGATCTCGGGCGATTTCCCGTCGAGCGGGTCCAGCTCCATGGTCTCAGCGAGCAGGCGTGGGCCCTCCGGCACAACGTCTCGACCGACGACGCCTACTACGTCGCGCTCGCCGACCGGCTCGAGGCCCCACTCGTCACGACCGATCGCCGGCTCGCCCAGGCGCCCGGGCTCGGCATCGAGGTGCGGTTGGTGACCTGAGCGGCAGAGGCAATCCGTATCTCGACCGGGTCCTCGGCTCGGTCTGAGGTCGGGCAGCGAGCAGCGCCCGGAATTAGGCTCCCGGCCATGCCATATCCAAAAAACCTCATCAACGAGGGAGAGGCCGTCGCGCTCGACCTTCGTCCCCACTGGTGGTTCTTCTCCCAGCACATCCTCACCGGGATCCCGCTGATCATCGGGCTCGCGCTGGCGACCCGGGTGAACGACGACACCGTCCACGACGCCTTGGTCTACGTGCTCGGTGGGGCCGCGGTGCTCTGGGCGGTGTGGCTGCTCTTCAAGTTCCTGGAATGGAGTCGCACGTTCTTCGTGATCACCGACCAGCGCGTGATCTTCCGCACTGGTGTGCTCACGCGCCACGGCGTGGAGATCCCGCTGGAGCGGATCAACAACATCAACTTCCACCAGGGGATCTGGGAGCGGATCATCGGCGCCGGCGACCTCGAGATCCAGTCGGCAGGTGAGCAGGGTACGAGCCAGTTCGACAACGTGCGCCACCCCGACGGTGTGCAGCAAGAGGTCTACCGACAGATGGAGCACGACGCGAAACACGACGCGGGTCGGGGTGCCGACGCGATCGGCAAGGCCGTTGCCGACGCGGTTGGCAAGAGTGGTCGCGGCGCCGCCGACATCCCCGAGCAGATCGAGAAGCTCGCGAAGCTGCGCGACAACGGCACGATCACCACGGCGGAGTTCGACAAGAAGAAGGCGGACCTGCTCGACAAGATGTAGCAAAGACGGGGAGGGCAGGCCCTCCCCGGTTCAACCCCGGGAGCTCAGCCGGCCAGCGCTACCTGGTGTATCAAGCCACGCTCCTTGCCGCCGTCTTCGATGACGGCGAGGTTGTCGACTTCGAGATCCCATTCGAGGTCGAGCTCGCCCAGGTACCCGAGGATTTCAGGCAGGTTCTCGCCCACGCGGGCACCCTGCGCCAGCGTGACATGCGGCGACCACGCTTCCGGCGCATAGTACGGCAGCCCCACTCCGAATCCCGGTGTGCAGGTGTCCCACAACGTCTGGTGGAGCGCGTCGAGCTCGGGCGTGCGAGGGACGCCGATGAAGACCACGGGCTGCGAGCCGGTGAAGACGCCCCTACCCGTAGTGCGGACGCGAAGGGGCGCGCGTTTCGCGCTGAGCTCGTCGAGCGTTGGCCCGAGGTGGTCGAGGTCGTACTCGTCGGCAACGACGTGGTACGAGAAGTGGATGAACGGCTTCACGTATTGACCGGTGACGCCAAAGCGCGACTCGAGCTCCCACTCGATCGCCCGGACCTCTTCGGCGCGTTCGTGGTTGAGCAACGAGACGAGAGCATTCACCTGAGGAGGGTATGCCCCGCGGCCGTCCCGGCGCGGCCAACGAAGGCATTCGCCACCAGTCCCGTAGCCGTTCGGTAGCGCGCCGAGACCCGTGCGAGCACTGCATCTGCATCTGTATCAGCGAGCGGCGCCACGCCGACCACGCATCCGCCGAACCCCGCACCCGTGAGCCGAGCGCCGACCGCACCGGCATCCACGAGCAGGTCCACGAGAAGATCGAGCTCGGGGGTCGACACTGCGAAGTCGTCGCGCAGACTGGCATGGCTCGCGAGCATGAGCGCGCCGATCGTGTTGATGTCGTTCGCACGCAGGGCGTCGGCGCATGCGAGCACCCGGGCGTTCTCCGTGACCACGTGGCGCGCTCGTGGGTCGTTACGCACCTGATCGATGGTTGCGTCGCGCAGCGTTGCCATGCCGAGCGCCGCGGCGGCTTGTTCGCACGCAGCACGCCGTTGTGCGTACTCGCTGTCGGCGAGCGTGCGGGGCAACCCGGAGTCTGCGACCAGCACGGCGATGTCGTCGGGGATCGGGATGGCCTCGATATCGAGGCTCCGGCAGTCGATCAGGAGCGCGTGGCCGGCCTCGCCGAACAGCGACGCGAGCTGGTCCATCAGCCCGCCAGGTACCCCGGTAGCCCGCACCTCGGCATCGAGGGCGACCCGCGCCGCGTCGCGTCGATCGAGTTCGAGGTCACCGGCGTCGGCCAGTGCGAGTGTGAGCGCGACCGCCAGCGCCGAGCTCGACGACAGCCCTGATCCCGTGGGCACGGTGGACGACACTTCGAGGTCAAGCGCGGGAACGCGCGCCCCACGCTCGGTGACTGCCTGCACCGCCCCGGCGACGAAGCGCCCCCACGACGGCTCGATCGTGCGGGGTTCGTCGTGACCATCGGCGGCAACGTCCACTACGCCATCAAGTTGGAGCGACCTGGCCTTTACCCTGTCGTCCGCGCCGGGAGTGACCGCGATGACGCACTCGCGGTCGAGTGCCATTGGCAGCACGAACCCCTCGCAATAGTCCGTGTGATCCCCGATGAGGTTCACGCGCCCCGGCGCGCGCCACTGAGCTTTGGGCGGACGGCTCACGCGCGCACCGGGATCCAGATCGCGGAGTCGTCGCATCCGGGTTGGTCGTGCCGCGCCGCGACGACGGGACCTTCGGTGACGGACCACGCGGCC
This sequence comes from Bifidobacterium breve, assembly GCA_945889545.1. Lineage (GTDB taxonomy): Bacteria > Actinomycetota > Acidimicrobiia > IMCC26256 > PALSA-555 > SHVJ01. The sequence goes on from CAMDCC010000114.1 coordinate 7,234, forward strand.
ACCAACGCCGCGACCGCGGCATCGATGGTGTCGTGGCCCCATATCTTGGCTACGTCCGAGAGCTCGATGTCGCGTTGCAGCACCTCGAGTCGGGCGTGCCGACCGGCGACGGTCGACTTCTTCGGAAGGCGCGCTAGGGCGAGCACCCTGAATGCACCGGAGGGGTAGACCTCCAGCGGTTGGTGTCCGGCCGTCCGGAGCCGTTGGAACACGCGGAAGCCCACCTGCATCCAGGGCGGCGACGCGTCCACTGATTCCGGAGTCACCCACGGGACCCAGGACCCGTGGTCCTGCCCGAGCGCGATCTCGCCGCAGCGTGCCACCCGGAACTTCGGACTCAGGCTCAGATCACCGGCGTGCGGCTTGGTGCTCGGGTCGGACGGCGCATCGATCGCAATCGCTTGGGCATCGGTGCAGAGCGCCAGGAGCACCTCGTCCTCTTCCGGCATGACCACGGCGGTGTCGACGACCTGGAACTTGACCCTGGGCTGGCGGGCGGCGCGCTCGAGCACGACCACATGCAGGGCCTTGGCCCCCAGGTCGATGCCCACCGCACGATTGGCCACTGCTCCCCATTCCTTGCTCTGGCGGTGCATACTCGCGCTATGCAGCGACTCAAGAACTCCTGGGAGCTCGGCAAGATCTCGTGGTCGGTCCTCAAGTCCGACCGCACGCTGGCCTGGTTCCCCGTCCTGTCGGCCGTGGTGTCACTCATCGTGTTCGGCGCGTTCGCCGGACTGATCGCGGCCACGAGCATCGATGACACCAACGACAGCCTCGAACCGATGGGGTATGTGTTCGTCTTCGCGGCGTACATCGCGCTCGCCTTTGTTGGCACCTACTTCCTCGGCGCACTCGTCCACGCCGCCAACCAGCGACTCAATGGTCAGGACACGAGGTTCGGCGACTCGATCGCCGCGGCCAACGCCAAGATCCACCGCATCCTCCCGTGGGCACTCGTGTCGGCGACCGTCTCCGTCGTCCTCCAGGCCATCGAAGAGCGGCTCGGGTGGTTCGGCGTGCTCATCGCTCGCCTGCTCGGCGCCGCGTGGGCGGTCGTGACCTTCCTCACCGTGCCGGTGATCATGTTGGAGGACCTCGGACCGATCCAAGCGCTCAAGCGCTCGGGTCACCTGCTCAAGCAGACCTGGGGCGAGAACCTCGGCGCGCAGGCCGGCTTCAGCATCCTCGGGTTGATCGCCATGTTGCCCGCGGCGTTGCTGATCGCGCTGGCCGCGAGTGCCGACACCATGGGTACCTGGATCGTGCTCGGTGGCATCGCGGCCGTGTGGCTCATCATCGTTGTGGTCGTGCTCTCCGCAATGAGTGGCATCTACC
>CAMDCC010000115.1 GCA_945889545.1 Bifidobacterium breve
AAACCGTGCATCAAGGGTCACCGGATCTGGGTCGCGCTGATTCTCGGCTTCCTGGCCGAGGGCTGGACGATCGAGGAGGTTCTCACGGAGTACCCGCAGCTCGAGGAGGCCGACATCCGCGCCTGCATCGCGTACGGAGCGCTCCTCTGAAACCTGCGCTCGCGGGAAGCGAATGGCGCGATGATGGCGGGGTTATGGCTTTCGAACGGATCACGATCAATCCGAACCAGATGGACGGCCTGGCGTGCATCCGGGGTCTTCGGATCCCCGTCACGACGGTTGTCGGGCAGCTCGCGGCCGGCCGCACCCACGCTGAGGTCCTCGCTGACTTCCCAGACCTCGAGGAAGCCGACATCTACGCAGCCCTCGAGTACGCCGCAGCCGCGGTCCAGGAGCGTGAGCTCCCAGCCGCAGCCGCTCAGTGAGGCTGTTGATCGACAACAACCTCTCGCCGACCGTCGCGGCGGCGTTACGCGCTGACGGTCACGATGCCGTGCATGTCCGCGACTACGGGCTCCAGCGCGCTGAGGACGACGAGATCCTCGAGCGCGCGCTTGCCGAGGATCGGGTGCTCGTGTCGGAGGACACCGACTTCTCAGCGCTCCTCAGTCGCTCGGGGGCGGCAGCACCCTCGTTCGTCCTGCTCCGCACGCGTGATCCACTGACGCCCGACGAACTGGCGGCGCTCATCGTGGCGAATCTTCCCCAGATCTCCGCTGACCTCGAAGAAGGCTGCATTGCAGTTCTTCGACGAGACCGAATCACCGTCCGTCCGCTCCCGTTTCGCAGAGCATCGGATGAATGACGCACTTGCACCTCCCGGTGGGGCATCACCGATGAGCGCGTCGGCGAGGCGCGATGACCGGGGCTCGTGCCACCTCGTCCGCTCCCGGTAGCACGAGCTGGAGTCGCTTCGCATCTGGCTGCGCGAGCGTTCGCTCGATCGCGTCACTCAATGCGTTGGCGATGGTCGCGTCGCGTTCTTGCGTGGCGTGCTGGTAGATGAGAGCGGCTCGCGGTGACGCGTGGCCGAGCCGCGACATGAGTTCTTTAGTGCTCGCGCCTGTCGCGGCCGCGAGCGTGTTGCCGGTGTGCCGAAGATCGTGGAAGTGGAATCCATCGAGGCCGACCGCTCGCCGTGCTCGCTTCCAGGCCGTGTAGAGCGTCGCTCGGCGCATCGGTTGATTGATCGTGCCGGGGAATACCAGCCCGTCCGCTCCCGGCTCTGAGAAGTGAGCGAGGTGCGCCTCGAGCTCGGCGATCAGCACCTTCGGGATCGTGACCGTGCGCGTGCCGGCATCGGTCTTCGGTGGCCCCACGATGAGGCTGCCGTCCGCGAGCTCCTGGATCTGCTCGACCACCCGCACCGTCGCGTGGAGCAGGTCGAGGTTCGAGCGGCGCAGTGCGCGCAGCTCGCCGAGGCGCAGGCCCGTGAACGTCGCCGTGAGGACGAGCACCCGGAAGCAGGGATCGATCGTGTCGGCGAGCGCGTACACCTGCTCGATCGTCGCCGCCGGGCGCTCGGGTGTGCGCTCCGTGCCCGCGCCCTTCACGGTGCACGGGTTTCGCGCGAGGAGTTCGTCCTCGACGGCCGTGGCCAGGATGGTCCGCAGCAGCCGGTACGCCTTGGCCACCGTCGGGCGGCCGGGCTTGCCGGCCTTGAGGAGCGAGGCATTCCACGTGCGGATCCGAGCCGGCGCCAGGCGTCCGAGCTCGACGTCGCCGAGCGCGGGCAGCACGTGGAGGCGCAGCAGGCCTTCGTAGAGCTCGCGGGTACGCGGTCGCAGCAGTTGACGCTCGTCGAGCCACCGCGTGGCGTACTCGCGCAGCGTGATGTGTGCAGCGTTCGGGTCAACCCACGTGCCGCGGTCGATGGCGACGCGCGCCTCGGCCAGGAACGACTCGGCGGCCCGCTTGGTCGCGAACGTCCTCGGCGCCGCGAAGGTCTGGTAGCCGACTGTGTAGCGGGCCTGCCAACGCCCGGACGCGAGGCGCCGGACGTTGCCCCAGGACTGGCGTCGGCCGCTCACGGTTGCGCTCGCATCGCACCCGACAACGCACGCGCGGAACGCCGGAGCCCACGCGTCGTGGCACGAGATCTGGCACGGATCTGGCACGCCGACCAGGGCGGTCCCGGAAACGCAGAGCGGGTGACGAGAATCGAACTCGCGTTCTCAGCTTGGGAAGCTGATGTTCTGCCGCTGAACTACACCCGCGAGGTCAGCGAGGGTATCGCAGCCCGCCGTTAGGCTCCCGCGCTATGGAAGCTGTTGCTACCGCTCACCGGGTGGGACCCGTCATCGCGACGCTTGGCGGCCGCTTCATGCTCGACGAAGCCACGACCGCGGGTGGCGCCGAGATCGGGTTGTCGTTCCCCGAGTTCTACATGTTGGGCCGCGGCAGCGTCCTCGGCGATGTCGATGCTGACGTGGTTGCAGCAACGTTCGTGTACTTCCCGGTGCCTATCGTCCGGATGATGTGGGAGTCGGCTCGCGCGAAGCATGCGCCCGACGCCATCGTCGAGCCGTACATCGAGGCGTGCCGAAAGTTCGGCCGCACGCACTTCGCAACAGCCCCGAACCTCGATGAGCTCTGTGCGCTGGCCGAGCGAGTGATCAACGAGGCAAGCCCGATCGGTGCGCCACTGTTCGCAGGCTGGCGGGCGGTGGCGCTGCCCGATGACGCGCCGGGCCGGTTGGCACAGATGCTCCACGTGCTGCGCGAGCTTCGTGGGGGTTCACATGCAATCGCCGTCCTCTCTTCAGACCTCTCGCCGCTCGAGGCGATCATTGGCTCGGGCGAGACTGGAACGGCACAGGCTCAGCTGTTTGGCTGGTCCGAGCCGTATCCCGATCCCGCCGCTACGGCATCGGTCCGTGCCGAGGCCGAAGAGCTCACGGACCGCTTGGCTGCTCCCGCATTCGAGGTGCTCACGCCCGACGAGCGAGTCCGTCTCGCTGAGCTCCTCAACGAAGTCAGTGCCGCTGCCACCTAGCGAACCGAAGCGGCGAAGCCCTCGGCCTAGCCGGTCGGCGTCTTCCGAGCGGCCGCTACCGACTCGCCCGTCTCGATCGCCTCGAGGAGCACTTCCGCGATGTCTTGCACCTTCACGTCTTCGTCCCGCTGCTTCTCTTTGACCCCGTCTTCCATCATCACGTAGCAGAACGGGCACGCAACCGCGATCCGTGAGGCACCGGTCGCAAGCGCTTCCTCAGAACGTTCGGTGTTGACCTTCTTGCCGACGCGCTCCTCCATCCACATGCGCGCCCCGCCGGCGCCGCAGCACATCCCCTGCGTGCCGTTGCGCGGCATCTCCACGATGTCGATGCCGGCCAGCGAGCCGACAACCTTGCGCGGCGCGAGGTAGATGTCGTTGTGCCGCCCGAGGTAGCAGGAGTCGTGGAACGTGACCCGTTCCTCGTGCGACGCGCCGTCCATCGAGAGGCGTCCGTCGTCGATCAACTCCATGAGCAGCTGCGAGTGGTGCACGACCGAGTAGTTGCCACCGAGCTGCGGGTACTCGTTCTTCAGCGTGTTGAAGCAATGCGGGCATTGCGTGACGATCTTCTTCACGCCCATGCCGTCGAGCGTCTCGATGTTCTGCGTCGCCAGCATCTGGAAGATGTACTCGTTGCCCGATCGACGGGCCGGGTCGCCGGTACACAGCTCGCTGGGGCCGAGGATCGCGAAGTCGATCCCGGCGCGCGTGAGCAGCTTGGCTACCGCGCGGCTCGTCTTCTTGTTGCGGTCGTCGAAGGAGCCCGCGCACCCGACCCAGTAGAGGTACTCATGGTCGAGCGGGGAGCTGCCGTCCACGATCGCCACACCGTCGAGGTCCTTCGCCCAGTCGGCCCGCTCGCCCTGGTTCATCCCGTACACGTTGGAGGAGTTCTCCATCGCGCGGTACGTGTTGCCGAGCTCGACGGGGAAGTCGCTCTCCATGAGCGACAGGTACCGCCGCATGTCGAGGATCTTGTCGAGGATCTCGATGTTGACCGGGCAGATCTCGTCGCACGCCTTGCACGTGGTGCACGCCCAAAGCTCTTCGGACGTGACTCGCTCGAACATGGAGTTGGCGGTGATCGTGATGTCTCGATCCACACCGACTGGCGGCGAGACGGCGGGGTTCGCGGTCGCAGCCATGACCTCGCCCACCTTCAGCACGATCTCGCGTGGGTCGAGCGGCTTGCCGGTTGCATGGGCGGGGCACACCGAGGTGCAGCGCCCGCACCCCGTGCACGCGTCGGTGTCGAAGAGCTGCTTCCACGTGAAGTCCTCGACCGTCGAGGCACCGAAGGTGTCGAGGTCGGTCTCCATGAGGTTGGGCATGGGCTTCATGGCGCCCTTCGGGCGGTCCTTGTCCCGGAGGTACATGTTCATCGGCGACGTGACCATGTGGCGCAGCTTCGTGGTGGGGAGCAGCACGAGGAACACCACGAACGCGGCGAAGTGCAGGATCCACATCGCGCGGTGCACGTCGACGAGTGTGCTGCGCGACCAGCCGTCCACCAGATCGCCGACCCGGTAGCCGACGAACGACCACTTCTCGAAGTTCGGCATCCCGCTCAGCGCGATGCGGAGTCCTTCGGTGAGGAACCCGGTGACGCCGATCACGAGGAACGTGCCGAGGATCGCGGCGTCTTCAGGTTTGGTCTTGATGCGGATGCGATACGGCCGTTGCACGTAGCGCCGGCCGATTGCCCACACGATGCCGACGATGAACACCACACCGAAGAAGTCGGCAGTGGCTGCGTACGCGCGGTACACGTCGCCATGCAGGAACTTCAGCGCTTCGGGGAGCTGGTGGTTGATCTCGAGGATCACGGTCGCCGCGAACAGCACGAGGAACCCGAAGTAGATGCACGAGTGCATCAACCCTGCGGCGGGGTCGCGCAGCAGCGTCTGCATCCACACACCGGCTCGGAAGTCGCGCAGCCGCCGGTGCACGTTCTTCTTCGTGGTGCGTCGGTCGTCGGGCTTGCCGCGCTCGTAGTTCCTGACGCGCTGCGCGATCAACCACGCACAGGCGAACAGCGCGACTGCGATGACGGCATAGAACATCCAGTAGACGGGATCCGGAACGTTGATGAAATCCGGGCGGTGGACCGGGTCGTCGTCGTGCCACTCGGTGATGCGCGGCAGGATCCCCGACACGGGGACAAGCACGAACGCGAGCAGCGCTCCGACAATGACGACGAGCTGATGTGGCTTCGGCCGGCTCACAGACCGAAAACTAGTGCCGAATCGGATTACTGAACGGCTTGGGCGTCGTAGGCACGCAGGCGCCGGGCGAGTCCGGCGAGCAGCTTGTGCGCGAACCCGGGCACCTCGTCGATGAGAGCGGCGAACTCACGCTGGCCCAGTACGACGAGCTCCATTGGTGTCGATGCGGTGATCGTGGCGTTGCGAGGTGCCCGGTCGAGCAGCGCAAGGTCGCCGAAGAAGTCGCCGGGCCCGAGCGTCGCAACCTCTTGACCGTGCCGCGTGACCTTGGCGTTGCCGTCGATGATCACGAAGAACTCGGCGCCGGCAGCGCCTTCGCTCACCAGCACCTTGCCCGTGTCGACCCGGATGTCCTCGGCCCGACGGGCGACCTGTTGCAGGTCTTTCTTCGAGCAGGCCGAGAACAGCGGTACCTCGGCCAGGTGGTCAACGAACGTTTCCTTCGCCATGGCCAGGGAATCTAGCGACCGTGCCGGACCCGTGCCTTGCGAGGTCGGGCCGTCGGTGCCGATCCGGGTCGGCGACCCAAATTGGGGAATAGCGAGCCACCCGCCAAAGTTGATACCTTCACACTCAAGTTCCAGAACACTCAAGTTCCACATGTCGAGTTCCACAACCACTCACACATACCCATCGAGTCCCCCCAAGTACCAAACCAGTGGAGGAAATCCCATGCCCAGAGCCGTAGGCATCGACCTCGGTACCACCAACTCGGTCGTTGCGACCCTCGACGCGGGCGAGCCCACCGTGATCCCGAACGCCGAAGGCCAGCGCACCACGCCATCGGTGGTCGCGTTCTCCAAGACGGGCGAAGTGCTCGTCGGTGAAGTAGCCAAGCGACAGGCGATCACGAACCCCGACCGCACCGTCCGCTCCGTGAAGCGTGAGATGGGCACGGGCTGGTCGCTCGACATCGACGGGAAGAAGTACACGCCGCAGGAGATCTCGGCCCGCATCCTCCAGAAGCTCAAGCGAGATGCGGAGGCCTACCTCGGCGACACCGTCACCCAGGCCGTGGTCACTGTGCCCGCGTACTTCGATGACGCACAGCGCCAGGCCACGCAAGAGGCCGGTCAGATCGCGGGCCTCGAAGTGCTGCGCATCATCAACGAGCCGACTGCGGCCGCGCTCGCGTACGGCCTCGACAAGGACACCGACCAGACCATCCTGGTGTTCGATCTTGGCGGGGGCACCTTCGACGTGTCGCTGCTCGATATCGGCGACGGCGTGTTCGAAGTGAAGTCGACGGCTGGCAACACGCACCTCGGTGGCGACGACTGGGACCAGCGCGTCGTCGACTGGATGGTGCAGGAGTTCAAGAACGCCCACGGCGTCGACCTCTCGGTCGACAAGATGGCCGCGCAGCGCCTGAAGGAAGCTGCGGAGAAGGCCAAGATCGAGCTCTCGGCTGCGCAAGAGACCACGATCAACCTGCCGTTCATCACCGCGACCCAAGACGGACCGCTGCACCTCGAGCAATCGCTCTCGCGTCCGAAGTTCCAGGAGCTGACGGCCGATCTGCTCGAGGCATGCAAGGGCCCCGTCGAGCAGGCCGTGAAAGACGCAGGTGTCGACAAGGCCAAGATCGACCACGTGATCCTCGTGGGTGGTTCCACCCGCATGCCCGCAGTGGTCGACCTCGTGCGGGAGATCATCGGCAAGGACGCCCACAAGGGCGTGAACCCCGATGAGGTGGTTGCGATCGGGGCTGCGATTCAAGCCGGTGTGCTCAAGGGCGACGTCAAGGACGTGCTGCTCCTCGACGTGACGCCGCTGTCGCTCGGCATCGAGACCAAGGGTCAGATCATGACCAAGCTCATCGAGCGCAACACGACGATTCCGACCAAGCGGTCGGAGGTGTTCACGACGGCCGACGACAACCAGTCGAGTGTCGAGATCAAGGTGCTTCAGGGCGAGAGCGACATGGCGTTCCGCAACAAGACGCTCGGCACGTTCCAGCTCGTCGGTATCCCGCCGGCCATGCGCGGCATCCCGCAGGTCGAGGTTACGTTCGACATCGACGCCAACGGGATCGTGCACGTCTCGGCGAAGGATCTCGGGACGGGCAAGGAACAGCAGATGACGATTACGGGCGGCACCGCGCTCGATCGCGACGAGATCGACCGGATGATGAAGGAGGCCGAGGAGCACGCCGAGGAGGACAAGCAACGCCGCGACGCGGTGGAGGCACGCAACAACGCCGATTCTCTCGTGTATCGGACTGAGACGTTGCTGCGCGACAACGCCGACAAGGTGTCGGACGACGACAAGGCGAAGCTCGAGGCGGCCGCTACCGATCTCAAGACCGCACTCGAGGGCGAGGACATGGAAGCGATCAGCGCGAAGCACCAGCTGCTGACCGCGGCGCTGCAGGAGTTCTCGCAGACCCTCTACCAGTCTGCGCAACAAAGTGCCGCGGGTGACGCCGAGGCCGAGCCCGACCCGGCTGCGTCCGACGACGAGGTCGCCGACGCGGAGATCGTTGACGAGGGCGAAGAGCAGAGCGCCTGATGGGCGACGAAGTTCACGAGGACATCGACACTCCTAGTGCGGAGCGAACGCCCGCGGACGCCAGCCATGGAGGCGGTTCCCCGGCCGCAGAGAGCGACGCCATGGGGGTGGTCGAGCGCGACCTTGTCGCGCTCGGTGTTGAGCGCGACGAATTTCGTGAGTTGGCACAGCGGGTGCAGGCCGACTTCGAGAACTACCGCAAGCGGATGCTGCGTGAGCAGACCGAGAAGATGGAGCGCGCCAACGAAGGCCTCATCGAGCAGCTGCTTTCCGTGCTCGACAGCTTCGAGCTCGCACTCGCCAATATTCCTGATGCCAACGGGGAAGCCGACGAGAAGGTCCGCAAGGGCGTGGAGCTCGTGTACGCCGAGCTGCTTGGCGCGCTCGAGAAGGCTGGCCTCGAGCGCATCGACGCTTTGCGCAAGCCGTTCGACCCACACGAGCACGAAGCCGTCGCACAAGTTGACGGCGACGGTGAGCCGGTGGTCTGCGACATCCTCCGGTCGGGATACCGACTAAAGGGCCGCGTGCTGCGTCCGGCCACCGTAAGGGTCACGCGCGCAGGAACCTGAGGCGAACGCGATGGCGCCGCAACGAGAGTGGTTCGACACCGACTACTACCAAGTGCTGGGCCTGAGCTCCGACGCGTCGGAAAAGGACATCCAGAAGGCGTACCGCAACCTCGCCAAGCAGTTTCACCCCGACGCGAATCCGGGCAAC